>JANOEG010000478.1:0-5806 GCA_031413095.1 Burkholderiales bacterium
AACACTGCGATTAGTGTACGCGTGAATAAGCTGCCGATGAACTTGAGAGTATGCTCGAGACTCGCCGGTTCGAACAGCGACCAGGGTTTGAAATCCGTGGCTACGAGCATCGGCCACAGCAGCTCGAGTGCGGCGCCGATCCAGAACACACGCTTCATCCACGCCGGGTCACGCAGAGTTGGAGCCCCTCGCCCGGCGCTTACGCCGGGCGATCCCCCGAGGGGATGCGGGCCGGCTTGGGAGCGGCCCGGCGCTCGGCCCGCGGGGCGTGGTGCGCTCATCGGCAGTGCATCACCGCCGGCTGTTGCGGCAACACCGACGGCACGAACTCCGAGCCACCCGGATCGCCCAGGCGCTCGAACTCGTTGCCGTACAGCTCGGCGAGCATGTCTCTCGTGACTTCGGCCGCCGGCAGGTCGAAGGCCACGCGGCCAGCCTTCAAGCCGACGATGCGCGCAAAGTGATCGAGCGCGACGTCGACCTGGTGCAGCGTTGCCACCAGCGTCACGCCGCGCGCCTTCGACTCATCGACCAGCGTGGCGATGGCCTGCCGCGCGCGTGTCGGATCGAGCGCCGACAGTGGCTCGTCGATCAGCCACAGCGTCGCCGGCGAGAGCAGCGCGCGCGCCAGACCGACACGCTGGCGTTCGCCGCCGGAGAGGCGATCGACACGCTCGAACAGCTTGTCGGCCAGATCGAATCGCGACAGCGCGGCATGCGCACCGGCGATGTCGTCGGGGTAGAACAACGAGCGCAGCGCCGACCACAGGCCCTGCGCCGGCAGCCGCGCAGCGAGGATCGCCGTGACCACACGTTGCCGCGGCGGCAGCGGTGGCACTTGCGGCGCGAGGAACAGCCTGCCGCGCAGGCGCTGCAGCGCCGAGCGCGGCAGCGACCACGGCGCCTGGTCGCCGATCGACACCGCCCCTTTCGACGGCGGCAGCGCCGCGGCCACCACGTGCAGCAGCGTCGTCTTGCCAGCGCCCGACGGGCCGATGACGGCCACCTGCTCGCCACGCCCGATGTCGAGCGTGACGCCGTCGAGCGCCGCGGCCGCGCTTTGTTTTGCCGCTGGGTGGCGCGCGGCGGCGCTGTCGAGGCGAACCTGCACCGTCAGAGCAATCCAGCGCTCTTGCCTGCGGCCTCGATGCCCTTGTAGTTCTCCGGCGAGGTGGGGATGTAGCGCGTGGCGCGGTTCAACTGCAGGATCTCCTTGCCCTCGGCGGTGTTCGGATCCAGGTCGAGCAGCGCCTTGGCGACTTTGGCGCGCAGGTCAGCCGGCATGTCGGCATGGACCGACCAGTTGTAGTTGAAGTAGGGCGGTGTTGTGTAGAACACATCGACGGCCTTGGTATCGACCTTGTTCTCGCCGACGAACTTCTTCCACACCGTGATGTCGAGCGCCGCGGCTTCGACCTTGCCGCTGACCACCGAGGCGATGGTGGCGTCGTGTGCGCCGCTGTAGGCCACGCGCTTGAAATCCTTGTCTGGGTCGATCTTGTCCTGCAGCAGAAAGTGGCGCGGCATCAGATGCCCCGAGGTGCTGCTCTGCGAGCCGAAGCTGACCTGCTTGCCTTTGAGATCGGCCAGCGTCTTGATGCCCGAATCGGTCTTGGCGATGAACACCGACTGGAACTTGGTGTCTTCCTCGCGCTGCGCGACCGGAATGATCTTGCCGCCAGAGCGGATCTGCGCCTGCACATACGTGAAGCCACCGAACCAGACCAGATCGACCTTCTTGTTGACCAGCGCCTCAACCGCGGCCGGGTAGTCGCTGACCGGCGTGAACTCGACCTTCATGCCGATCTTCTTCTCGAGATAGCTGGCGATCGGCGTGAACTTGCGCACCTGCTCGGTGGCCACTTCTTCAGGGATCGTGGTGACGCGAAAAACCTGCTGCGCATGCGCAGAGATCGCGCTCACGGCGAGTAGCGCACAGCTCATCAGGCTGCGCAGGGTGCGGGAGGGGGAAAGGCTGATCATGACGGTGTTTCTCCTGTAAGGAATCGGTTCAGTCGCAGACCAAGGGTGGGCATTACAGCGCATCCAGCCCGGCCCTGCTTTTCGTACTGCTACATTGCCTTGATGACGGAAGTGCCCTCCGTGACAACCCTGAAATCACCGCGTTTCGTGCAGGTCCACGAAGCGCACAGCGCCGACCCGCGCGCAGAACTGAGCGCAGGCCTGCTGGCGAGCACAGCGGTGATCGCGCCGAAATATTTCTACGACGCGCTCGGTTCGCGCCTGTTCGACGCCATCACCGAGCTGCCCGAGTACTACCCGACGCGCACCGAAGCGCAGATCCTGCGCAACAGCGCCGCCGAGATCGCAGCCACGGTGGGCACGGGCCGCACTCTGGTCGATCTGGGCGCTGGCAATTGCGAGAAGGCGGGCCGACTTTTCGGCACTTTGCAACCCGGCCGCTACGTTGCGGTGGACATTTCGGTCGAGTTCCTGCGCCACTCGCTGGCCTGTCTGCAGCGCGAACACACGGCGATGGAGATGGTCGGCGTCGGTGTCGATTTCTCACAATCGCTGGAACTTCCGGCCGAGGCGGGTGAGGGGCCGCGCACCTTGTTCTATCCCGGCTCGTCGATCGGCAACTTCACGCCGGCCGATGCGCAAAGCTTTCTGCAACGTGCGCGCAGTGCGGCGCCGGATGGCAACCTGCTGATCGGCGTCGATCTGGTCAAGGCCAAGAGCGCGCTCGACGCTGCTTACGACGACGAACTTGGCGTCACCGCGGCGTTCAACCTCAACACCCTGGCGCATGTGAATCGGCTGCTGGGCAGCGACTTTGCGTTGCGGCAGTGGCGCCATGTGGCCTTCTTCGACGAGGCCAGGTCACGCATCGAAATGCATCTCGAAGCGCGGCAGGCGCTCAGCGTGAGCTGGCCGGGCGGCGAGCGGCGTTTTGCCGCGGGCGAGCGCATCCACACCGAGAACTCGTGCAAGTACACGGTCGAAGGCTTCGATGCGCTGCTGCGCCGCGCCGGCTACGCGCACACGCGCTGCTGGACCGATGACCGCGGATGGTTCGCTGTGTTTGCGGCGTCGTGACGCTCAAGCGGCGCAGCTTCTGAATCCGGCGAAGACGTCATTGCGCCCGGCCGGGAAGTAATTGCGAAAGCGTGGATGTTTCAGTGCTGCAGGCGTTGCGAACGAGCCGCCCTTCAACACCGGACGACCGTCGAACCATGGTGCCGAGTAGTCGCGGTAAGGATGCGCTGTGAAGCCCGGCCAGGGCGCGAACGGCGAGGCAGTCCACTCCCAGACGGTGCCGAAGTCGAAGTCCGCGCCGAGTTGCTGCTGCGCCAGTGTCCACTCATGTTCGGTCGGCAAACGCCGGCCGGCCCAACGGCACCAAGCCTGCGCTTCATGCGCGCTCAAGTGAAGGGCTGGCGTGGCCGGATCGAGCGGTTGCCAGCGGCCGAACGAGATCCGTTTGAGGCCGTGCTCGCAACTGTCGTCGCTGACGACGTGGCGCGGCAGGCCCTGCGGCAGCGCGCGTTGGCGCCAGGTCCAACCGTCGGCGCTCCAGTGAGAGGCGTCGGTGTAGCCGCCGGCTTCAATGAAGGGCAGCAACTCGCGCCAGGTGAGGACGGTGTTGTCGATGGCGAAGTCGGCAACGTCGATCTGCTGCCCACCGAGTTCGTTGTCGAACGAAAAGCCGCCTTCGTCCGTGCCGACCTGCAGTGTCCGGCCGCTCACCCGCAGTTCGCGGCGCGGCGGCGGATTCGCCGCGCCCGGGGGCGTGACGCTCCAGCCGAGACCCTGGGCGATCATCAAGGCGGCCTCGTTGTGCATTGCCTCATGCATCAGCGTCCAGCGGAAGAAGTACAGGGCGTCGTCGCTGTCCGCAGTGGCCTGCAACAGGGCGAGCGTGTGTTGGCGCACATGGGCAAGGTAGGCCTGTGTGCGCCGCGCATCGGGCAGGTTCAAGTGCCAGCGTTTTGCGTGCGCCACGGTGCTCGAGTTGTAGAGCGCATCGGCTTCGTGCAGCAGCGGCGCCGCGCGGGCCGCTTCGAGTTGCGCCCGCGGGCCGCAGTGGCGCTGGCTGTTGCGCGCGATCCAGAACTCCTCGAACCAGCCGACGTGTCCCAACTCCCACAGCGGCGGGTTGACCTCTTCGGCGTAGGCGATGTCGAGTTTGCCGCCCAGCGCGCTGCGCACGCTGGCGAAGAGGCCGAGCGTCTGCTCGCGAAGCGCCGTCAGGGCGGCGGCGAGGGTTGCCGCATCTGCGTGGCGCAGGTCCTGCGGACTGACTAAGCTGGAAATCATGAAGACAAAACCGGTCGTCGCCTTGATCACGCCGGCTCTGGCCGCTGCCAACAATGGCAACTGGCAGA
Organism: Burkholderiales bacterium; assembly: GCA_031413095.1. Lineage (GTDB taxonomy): Bacteria > Pseudomonadota > Gammaproteobacteria > Burkholderiales > Burkholderiaceae_C > CADEEN01. Next base: position 4,350 of record JANOEG010000478.1, read on the forward strand.
CGGCGCAGCGCTGGGCGCGCATGTTGTCGGGCGATTATGAAGTGCGGCTGTCGAAAGACTGGGATGGCGCGCCCGCTGACGTGATGCTGGCATTGCACGCGCGTCGTTCAGCGGCGAGCATTGCGGCTTGGTCGGCGTCGCACCGTCCGCTGGCCGTGGTGCTGACGGGCACCGATTTGTATCGCGATGTGCCAGCTGCCGATGCCGCCGCGCTGCAATCGCTGGCTCTGGCCGATCGCCTGATCGTGCTGCACGAGGGCGCGCCGGACGATGTGCCGGCCGAACACCGCGCCAAGTGCGTGGTCTGCTTCCAGTCCACCGCGCTGCGCCGGACGCTGCCGAAAACGGCGCGCCATCTGCGAGCCGTGGTGGTCGGCCACCTGCGCAGTGAGAAAGACCCGCGCACCGTGTTTGCCGCAATGCGGCTGCTGGCAAAGCGCCAGGACATTCTTCTCGACCACATCGGCGCGGCTCTGGACGATGCGCTGGGCTGCGAGGCGCAGGCCCTGACCCAGGAGCAGCCGCGCTACCGCTGGCTCGGCGCGCAACTGCACGCGGCCACGCTGCGCCAGATTCAGCGCGCGCATGTGCTGGTGCATCCGAGTGCCATGGAAGGCGGCGCGCATGTGGTGATGGAAGCGGTGCGCTCGGGCACCCCGGTGTTGGCTTCCCGCGTGTCCGGCAATGTCGGCATGCTCGGCGGCGACTACCGCGGCTACTTCGCGGCCGGTGACGCGGCGGGCTTGGCAACCCTGTTGCAGCGTGTGCGCGATGACCCGGCTATGCTGCAAGAACTGCGCGGGCAGTGCGACCAACGCTCGCCCCTGTTCGACCCCGTGCAAGAGCAGGCCACGCTCAAAAGCGTGCTCGCGCAGTTGCTGCAACACCAGCTGGAGACCCCCCGTGAATGCCCCTGACCGACCTCCAAACGAACCGCGCCTGACCGCGCTCTCCCATGGTGGAGGTTGCGGCTGCAAGATTGCTCCCGGTGTGTTGAGCGAAATCTTGCAAGGCATGAGCCCGATGGTGCTGCCCAAGGAACTCTTGGTCGGCATCGAAACCGCGGACGACGCCGCGGTCTATCAACTCAACGACGAACAGGCGCTGATCGCGACGACCGACTTCTTCATGCCGATCGTCGATGACCCGTTCGAGTTCGGCCGCATCGCGGCGACGAACTCGATCAGCGACGTTTACGCGATGGGCGGCAAACCGATCCTGGCGCTGGCCTTGGTCGGCATGCCGATCGGTGTGCTGTCCACCAAGACCATCGGCCTCGTGCTCGAGGGCGGCAACCAGATCGCGCGCGCTGCGGGCATCCCGATTGCCGGCGGCCACACGATCGATTCGGTCGAAGCCATCTACGGCCTGGTTGCACTCGGCCTGGTACACCCGAAGCGCATCAAGCGCAACTCCGATGCGCGGGTCGGCGACCGATTGATCCTCGGCAAGCCGCT
>JANOEG010000479.1:0-1519 GCA_031413095.1 Burkholderiales bacterium
CCCCGCCCCGAACGCCTGCTCGCGCAGCAGCGACAGCTGGTCGCGCACGCGCGCGGCTTTCTCGAATTCGAGGTTCTTGGCGTGTTCGAGCATCTGCTTCTCGAGTTGCTTGATGCGCTTCGCAAGATCCTTCTCGTCGAACGCGCCCACCTCGGCCGCCAGTTGCGCCTTGGCCAAATCTTCCTTGGCCGTCTTGTCTGAAACCGCACCGTCGATCATCTCGCGCACGTGCTTGATCACGCTGCGCGGCGTGATGCCGTGTTCGGTGTTGAACGCGACCTGCTTGATACGTCGGCGGTCGGTTTCGTCGATGGCCTTTCGCATCGAGTCGGTGACCCGGTCGGCATACAGGATCGCGCGGCCGCTGATGTGGCGCGCCGCGCGGCCGATGGTCTGGATCAACGAGCGCTCGGCGCGAAGGAAGCCTTCCTTGTCGGCGTCGAGGATCGCCACCAAAGACACCTCGGGAATGTCCAAACCCTCGCGCAGCAGGTTGATGCCGACCAGCACGTCGAACACACCGAGGCGCAGATCGCGAATGATCTCCACACGCTCGACGGTATCGATATCACTGTGCAGGTAGCGCACCTTGACGCCGTTCTCGGTGAGGTAGTCGGTGAGCTGCTCGGCCATGCGCTTGGTCAGCGTCGTGATCAGCACGCGCTCGCCCACCTTCACGCGCTCATGGATCTCCTGCAGCACGTCATCCACCTGGTGCGTGGCAGGACGCACTTCCACAACCGGATCGATCAGCCCCGTCGGCCGAACCACCTGCTCCACCACCTGACCGGCGTGGCGCTGTTCGTAGTCGGCCGGCGTGGCCGAGACAAAGACCACCTGGCGCATGCGCTTCTCGAACTCCTCGAACTTCAGCGGCCGGTTGTCGAGCGCGCTCGGCAGGCGAAAACCGTATTCGACGAGCGTGCTCTTGCGCGCGCGGTCGCCGTTGTACATGCCGCCGAACTGGCCGATCAGGACATGGCTCTCGTCGAGAAACATCAGCGCGTCTTTCGGCATGTAGTCCACCATCGTCGAGGGCGGCTCGCCCGGCGCGGCGCCCGACAGGTGGCGCGTGTAGTTCTCGATGCCCTTGCAGTGGCCGACCTCGTTCATCATTTCCAGATCAAAGCGCGTGCGCTGTTCCAGGCGCTGCGCTTCGACCAGCTTGCCCGCCTTGACGAATTCATCGACACGCTCGCGCAGCTCGGCCTTGATCGTTTCCACCGCAGCGAGCACGCGGTCGCGCGGCGTCACGTAGTGGCTCGACGGGTAGATGACGAAGCGCGGCACCTTCTGCCGGATGCGGCCGGTCAGCGGATCGAGCAGGGACAGCGACTCGATCTCATCGTCAAACAACTCGATGCGGATGGCGAGTTCACTGTGCTCGGCCGGGAAGATGTCGATCACGTCGCCACGCACGCGAAAACCGCCGCGCGAAAAATCGGTTTCGTTGCGCGTGTATTGCATGCGGATCAGCTGCTGGATCACATCGCGCTGGCCAATCTTGTCGCCGGTGCGG
>JANOEG010000480.1:0-5298 GCA_031413095.1 Burkholderiales bacterium
GCGAGGGGAAGAGTTGGTCGACCAACTCGGTCAGTTTGGGCTCGGTGCGGATGAACTTGGTCAAGTTCGCACCGCCGCCGAGAGAGTCATAGTTGGCCCGGCCAACCTCACGACCGTCGTCGGAAACCCGCAAGTCCACGCGAGCAAGCTAGATTGCCATGTCCCAGCGATAGATGGCTTCGTAAGTCGTCGTCAGCGGGCAACTTCCAGGGGACGACTTGTCGGGCAGTGATTTCACCTTGAAGCCCTTCTTTGTCAGCACCTGGACGAAGGTCGGGTGAAAGCCGTCCTGCACCACCTCGCTGTTGGTCACGACGCAAAGCTCAGTATTGGCTGTTGGGCGGCTCACCGGGGTTACGTTCTGCGTGATGGCGCAGCCGCCAACCAGGGTGGCACCTGCCAGAGCGCCGGACGCGATCACCCTCCTGAATGTGGCCATCGTTGCCTCTCCTTCTTGACACGCTGTGATCCTAGCGCGACTCGACTCGTGGGGCCAAGCTCAACCGGCCCGCGACGCCGCATGCACGCCGAACACCCCAATCACGATCAGCCCGATGCTCACCAGCTTCAGTGCTGTCGCCGGCTCCTTGAAGTACCAGAAGCCAATGGCCGCGGTGGCCACGGTGCCGACGCCGGACCAGACCGCATAGACGACCGACAGGCCGAGCGTGCGGATGACGAAGGTGTTGAGCGCGAACGAGACCGCGTAGAAAACGAAGATCAGCACCGACGGTGTCAGGCGCGTGAAACCTTCGGACAGGCGCATGCTGACCGTGCCGCAGATCTCGAAGACGATGGCGGCGGCGAGCAGCCACCAGGCTTGGGCGAAGGTCGGCATGAAGCTGGCGGTGGACGACGGCATGCTGGTCACACCAGCCCGTCGAACGGCATCACATCGACTTCATCGCCCGCATCCACATTGCCCTGCTCGTGGTGCAGCACCACCATGCCGTTGGCAGCGCTCATGGAGGACAGGATGCCCGAGCCCTGGCTGCCGGTGATGGCGACCTGCCAGCGGCCGTCGGGCGCGCGCGTGACGATGCCGCGCTGGTACTCGGTGCGGCCGGGCTTCTTGCGCAGTGGTGTCGTGCAGGCGGCGCGCAGCAGCGGCGGTGTCGCTTCCGTCATGCCGCTCATCGTGCGCAGCGCCTCGCGCACGAAAGCGTAGAACGTGACCATCACGGCCACCGGGTTGCCGGGCAGGCCGAAGAGGATCGCGTTGTTGATCCTGCCGATGGCCATCGGCCGGCCGGGCCGCATCGCGATGCGCCAGAACAGCACGTCGCCGAGCTCGGCCATGATCTTCTTCGTGTGATCGGCCTCGCCGACGGACACGCCGCCGGAAGTGATGACGGCATCCGCGCTCGCCGCCGCTTCGCTGAAGGCGGCGCGCAGCGCGGCCGGATCGTCGCGCACGACACCGAGGTCGATGGCCTCGCAGCCTAGGCGCTGCAACATGCCCCAGATCGTGTAGCGGTTGCTGTCGTAGACGCAGCCCATGTCGAGCGGCTCACCAATCGAGCGCAGCTCGTCGCCGGTGGAGAAGAAGGCGACGCGCAGTTTTCGGAACACCGGCACTTCCGCCCGGCCGAGCGAGGCGAGCAGGCCGAGGTCGGCCGGCCTCAGCAGGCGGCCGGCGCGCAATGCAGATGAGCCGCGGGCGAGGTCTTCTCCTTTCAGGCGCCGGTTGTCGCCGCTGCGCACGATGTTCGCGGGGATGCGCACCGATTGCTCGTTCTCGGGTCGGGTGAACTCCTGCGGCACGACGGTGTCGAGCCCGTCGGGCATGACCGCGCCGGTCATGATGCGCACGCAGTGGCCGGCGGGCACGGCACCGCTGAAGTTCTGGCCGGCAAAGCCGGTCCCGGCGATGCGCAACACCGTGTCGCTGTTGGCCTGCAAGTCGCTGCCGCGCAGCGCGTAGCCATCCATCGCCGAGTTGTCGTGCGCGGGCACGTCGATCGCCGAAACGATGTCGCACGCCAGCACGCGGCCGAGCGACGAGCGCAGCGCGATGCTCTCGATGGCCGTCACCCGTGGCACCAGGCGCGCGATGAACTCCTGCGCTTGCGCCACCGGCAGCGCGTTCGGGTCGTAGCCGGCGACGCATGAGGCGATCTGTTCGAGGGTCTGTGCCGTCATCGCAGGTTCAAGACCATGTGGTGCTTGTCGAAGAACTTGCCGCCGACACGGATCGCGCGCGGCAGCGTGCCGTAGCGGACGAAGCCGCTGCGCTCGTACAAGCGCTCCGCAACGTCATTGCCGGCGGTCACGTTGAGCGTGAGCTGATGCAGCTCGGCGTCGGCGCTCGTGCGCACGATGAGGGCATCGATCAGCGCGCGGCCAGTGCCCCGGCCCTGCTCGTCAGCGTGAACCATCATGCCGGTGACATGGCCGATGTGCTGCACCTTGACACGTGCGTCGTGGTCGCAGGTCACGGCGCCGACCAGCCGGTCGCCGCGAAAGGCGCCGAGCGTGAAGGCCCGCGTGGTGTCGTTGCCCAGGCGAGCGGCGTAGCTGTGCGCCGTGCGCTGCGCCTCGGTGGCGGCGTCGGAGGTGAACGCGTCTTCGTTGTGCGTCAGCGCGTGGTCACGCAGGGCCTTGTAGGCGTCGAGGTCGCTGGTTTGCAAGTCGCGCACGACGAGATCGGGCAACGCGCTCACTTCTGCAACCGCGCCAGTTCCTGCGCCGTGTTCGCGTTGAAGAACGCCTGCGCATCGGCAAAGCGCACGCCGACCGCCTTGTGCTGCGCGAACCAGGCGTCGATCTTGCGGCCGCCGCCTTGCATGAAGGCAACGAGGCTTTCCATCAGCTCGCTGCGCAGCAGGCAGAAGACCGGATGCGTCTGCTCGCGGCCATCGGCTTCCTGCGTGACGGCGTAGGCGATCTCGGCTTGCTGTTCGCTCGCGGCATGCGCAAGCCGTTCCACCAGATCGAGTGGAAAGTCCGGCGTGTCGCACGGCACGGTGACGAGCCATGGCGTCTGGCATTGCTCGAGTCCGACCAGCACACCGGCCAGCGGCCCGGCAAAGTCTTGGGTCGAATCCGGGTGCACCGGCGCGCCAAACGCTTCGTAAGCACCGAGGTTGCGGTTGGCATTGATCAGCATGGCGCCGACCTGCGGCGAAAGGCGCATCAACGCATGCATCGCCAGTGGCAGGCCACGGTGGTTTTGCAGGCCCTTGTCAACGCCGCCCATGCGGCTGCCACGGCCTCCGGCGAGGATCAGCCCAGTGATGTCGGTGGCAACAATCATCTATCCGCCGATGTAGTGCATCTCGACCTTGCGCTCCGAATTCGGCGCCACTCCCGCGCTGCGAAGCTCGGAATAGCGGTCGCTGCGCTGCGTCCAGATCTCTGCCAGCGCGCCGGCAATTTGCTCGTCACTCGCGCCGGCTTCGCGGAGCAAGTGGCGCAAGTCATGCCCCTGCGTCGCGAACAAACACAGATAGAGCTTGCCTTCCGTTGACAGCCGCGCGCGGTTGCAGTCGCGACAGAAGGCCTGGGTGACGCTGGAGATGACGCCGATTTCGCCGCCGCCGTCCACGTAACGCCAGCGCTCGGCGGTTTCGCCGTCGGCCTGCGCGCCGATCGGCTCCAGTGGATAGACGTGGCTGATGTGCTCGATCAACTCGCGCGACGGCAGCACATGGTCCATGCGCCAGCCGTTCGTTTCGCCAACATCCATGTATTTGATGAAGCGCAGCACGACGCAACCGCCGTAGTGCTCGCGGAACCAGCGCGCCATCGGCAGGATTTCGCCGTCGTTGGTGCCGCGCTTGACGACCATGTTGACCTTCACCGGCGCCAGCCCCGCGGCCAGCGCGGCGTCGATGCCGGCCAGCACATCGGCGACCGGGAAGCCGACGTCGTTCATGCGCTGGAAGATGCCGTCGTCGAGCGCGTCGAGGCTGACGGTGATGCGTTTCAGGCCGGCATCGGCCAGCGCCTTGGCCTTCTTCGTCAACAGCGATCCATTGGTGGTCAACGTCAGATCGAGCCGCTCGCCGTCAGCACTGCGCAGCTCTGCGAGCATGCCGATCAGTGTTTCGAGGTGCTTGCGCAGCGTCGGCTCACCGCCAGTCAGGCGAATCTTCTTCACGCCATGCGACGCGAAAGCACGTGCCAGCCGCGTGATTTCTTCGAAGCTCAGCAGCGACGTTTGCGGCAGGAAGGCGTAGTCGCGGTCGAACACTTCCTTGGGCATGCAGTAGCTGCAGCGGAAGTTGCAGCGGTCGGTGACCGAGATGCGCAGGTCGCGCAGCGGACGGCCGAGCGTGTCGGTGAGCAGGCCGTTGGCCGGGCGCGTCTGCACGGGCACACGCGGCAGCAATCCGCGGTGGCGCTGCTCGGCAATCGGAATCACCGGCGTCTTGCGGCTTTGCGAGGGTGGCAGAGAGGCTTCGCCCATGAGGGCATTGTGCTGCACGGCTGAAGGCCGTTCAGTCGCCGGGGGCAGGGGGTGATCGTCAGATCACGAGCCGGCGCGCGCCGTCGTAGCGTTGCAGCCAGTAGCTGCTGCGCATCGGCTCCAGGCGCACGACGGCGCCAGTGCGCGGCGCATGTATGAATCGGCCGTCGCCGATGTAGATGCCAACGTGCGAATTGGCCCGCCGCAGTGTGTTGAAAAACACCAGGTCGCCCGGCTGCAGCTCGTAGCCCGGCACATCGACAAAGCGCTCTGCACTGGCCTGGTCTTGCGAGCGCCGTGGCAGCGTCACGCCAAGATGCGTCTGGAACAGGTGTCGCGTGAAGCCACTGCAATCGAAGCCGTTTTCCATGGTGTTGCCGCCGAACCGGTAGGGCACGCCAACGAGGCCGATCGCCGAGACCAGCAACTCGGCCACCTGCGGGTGTGGTGCCACTTCGGCGGTGGCGCGGCGGTCGAGGGCGGTTCGTGGAGAGGATGGCTTCTCCGTCGTCGCGCAGCCCCACAGCCCGAGCCATGGGGCCAAGCAGCAGGCTTGCAGGGTGCGACGTGTGACCATGGTGCGCAGAGTGGCTGCCATCTGTAGAAAAGTCAACTGCGACAACGAGTTATCCGACCAATTGCAGGTGAATTCTAGGTGTTTCTCAGACTCGATGAATCAACGACAGGTCAGCGCGACCGCGTCAAATGCCGCGACACTCACTCATCGCACTGGCCGAGGAAGTTTTGCCATGTTCAATGCACTGTGGCTGCAAAAAGATGACGCCGGCTTTCGCGCTGGTGTCGAATCGTTGGCCGATGAGCGCTTGGCCGCGCTGGCCGACGGCGATGTGCTGGTGGCTGTCGAGTACTCGACGCTGAACTACAAG
>JANOEG010000481.1:0-5933 GCA_031413095.1 Burkholderiales bacterium
CGCCAGCATGGCCGTCGGTTTCGACATCGACGGCATCGAAGTACAGATCGCCTACACGGACCGGCGCATCCTCGATGCCGACCTGGACACACTGCTCGTCGCGCACGATCCGACGACGCTGAACCACAAGATCGCCGAGGGCCTGCTGAAGGCCGAAGCGCTGCTCGGCGCACAGCGGCTGCAGCAGTGGCGCGCGCGTGTGGCGCAGTTTCCGCCGGCCCTGGGCGAAGCGATGATGCGCCACCACCTCGCCGAGCCGACGCCATGGAAGTGGTTCGCCTACCTGCTGCACCGCGACAGCGCGCTGTGGTGCCGCGAGATGCAGGTCGCTGCCTGCTATCGCCTGTTCGGCACGCTGGCCGGACTGAACCGACACTACTTCAGCATCTTCCAGTTCAAGCGCATCCACCGTTTCGCCGAGCAGTTGCCCATCGCGCCGGCGAACCTGGCCGACCGCATTGAGACGCTGCTCGCGGCGCCGCTGCCCGAGGCCCTCGCGATGCTTTACGCACTCGAAGGCGAGGTGCTCGCGCTCGTGGAAGAGCACGCGCCGCAGATCGATCTCACGGCGGTGCTTGAGCGGCGCACTCGCTGGGTGGCGCCGGCAGGGGTGGCTTCAGGCCGGTGTGTGGGAGAGACCTGATCCTCGATTTGGCCTATGTTCTCAAGCAAGGAGCTGGGTGCTCAGGTGTCTTGCGCCGAGGCGGCCCTAGTAGCCTCGCCGCGCGGCGCACACACAGCTACGGAGGATGAAACATGAAGACCTCTGCACACGGGCACTTCATTGCCCGGCGATCCCTTGTTCTAGGCGCCGGCATCGCCGCCGGCATAGCCGCCGCAGCGACGGCTGGCAAGTCGGCGGCGGACCTGAAGGACGTCGCGAGCGGCGTCACAGCCGCGAACCAGGCGGCCGCGGCGCGCTTTCGTCGGGTTCTGCGAGCCGCCGCGCAAAAGGAAGGGATTCGACTCAACCTGCAGCAGTTGGTCTTTGCGTCCAAGTCCAACTACCTGTTCATTGGAGCTCCTGCGCTCGGCATGGAGTTGATCGATCCTGTCGAACTGAAAGGCGGCATTACGCAAGGGATGGTCTATGTGGACGCTGCAATCGCGAGAGGCCTTCGTGGGTTCTACGTCGTTCGAGCGGTCACCGACCAGGACGTGCGACTCGGAGCGCAACCGGTCCGTGTCCAGATGATGCAACGCGGTATCGTCATCGCTGAAGAAGTGGGCGTTGCACAGGTCCGGTCGCTGAAAGTGCCCCCAGGGAGCGTGGGGATGCAGACTCAGCTGGGTGCGGGCTTCGACCTTCTGGGCGGAGGCGAGATCGTGCGCAGCAATTGTTGGTCGTGTCCGAATGGCGTGACCATCTGCGTGGAAAGGCCTGTTTGTGGCGTGGATGGCCTTCTGCCGTCGGGCTCGCCTGGCTGCCCCTGAGGGCACGCCGCGTGCACGACGTGATTCGCCGTCCGAGCGTCCCGATCGAGGAGCTGCGTATCGCGCCGACGCCGCTGGCCGAGGCGTTGACGATACTGCGCGCGCTCGAAGGCGAAGTGCCGGTGCTGATTCACCACCGAACTGGGTGGCCCATGCCACGAATCTCGCGGTTGCCCTGAGCCAACGGCAACCGGCGCAACGCGAGCCTCGCCGGCACGGAGACAACGATTGCGCGAACAAGCGGGGAGGGATGGCGATGCAATCGGTGCTCAGGGGCTGGGCCGCTTTGGCGGTGGCCTTGCTGTCCGCGTGTGGCGGCGGTGGTGGTGGCGAAACCGGACTGAGCTTGTCCCTGCCGATCTCGCGCGTCGAAACTTCAACGGTGGCCCGGCGCTTCACGCAGGTTGAAGTGTTTGTGCGGATCGCCGGCCTCGAGGATCCGCAGATCGTCTTTGTCGGGGCCAGTGGTGTCCAAGCGCCCCCGCGTGGCTCGGCCGCATGAAGCAGCGTCCGAGCTGGGAGAAGGTCTACTCCGCGATCAACGGCTTCGCCAAGTTGCTGCCGCAGGGGTGGCTGGCGATGGTGTAGTCAGGGGCCACCGAGCGCGCTGCGCGCCTGGCCGAGGGTGGCTGCGGCGGATTGCGCTGCGATCAGGTATCGGCGTACAGCGGCGCCAGATCGGACGGCATGGTGCGCGTCCAGCTGCGCTCGAGGTCCTCGAATTCCTTGTACGAGCCTTCCGTGACTTCGACGCGGGTCGGCGCATCGGCCTCGACGTCGCCCGACTTTCCTTTGGCCTGATCGCGCGCCGCGGCCGCGGCATGCAACCGACGCAGTTGCTCGGCGAGCTGCATCAGTGTCGGCGACGCCTCTTCGCTGGCCAGCATCTCCGCCTGGATGATGGCCTTGGCCAGCACGGGGGCCGGCAATGCGCCCACACCGTCCCAACCCCTGCGCGAGAGCTTGTCATGCACCACCACCAGGTGGCGCATCAGCTTGGAGGTCTCGTCGGCCTCCTGCGCAAGCAGGCGCGCGCTCAGCTCATCGCACAGATGCGCTTGCGAGCGGTCCAGCCGCGGTGCACTGCGTCGCTCCACGAGCACGACGTGCGGCTGGCCGCTGCGCCACTCCAGCGCCACCGGCCGGCCGAGTGCGCCCTTGAGCCGTTTCAGCGGACTTGCGGCCCCCTTGCCTTGATGCCCTGAGCGCCTCTCCTTCAGGGGCGAGTCGATCGAATCCTGGGTGGGGGTCGGCTTCTTGCGCATCGGGGTACGGCTCCGTGTGGACGGGTCATTGAAACGAAAGAAAGGGTAGCGGCGCGTGCGTCGGCCACAAGCTCGAATTTCACACCGGCGCACGGCCCGCGACCCTGCCGGAAGCGGCTGAGGCGGCGCCGTGACGAATGACGCGGTCGCTGCGCAGGAGTCATCGCAGCCGATGCTGCCGTCAACCAGGCCGACGCTCTGAGATCGCTCAATGCCCGCGCAGCTTATGTCCGCATCGGCCGCGCCGGCACGTACTCATGGAAACCACGCCTCAACCTTCCAGGAGCGACCCATGGACTTCATCGTGCTGCGCAACCTCCTTTCGGCCACCGCCGCCACGGCGTTCCGGTGCGCGCTCACCGCCGCCGTGCCGCCTGCGCACGCCATGCTCACCTGCAAGCAGTGGCGCATCGGCACCGTCTTCACAGCCGTGCAGACCAACGGCGCGGCGGTGCGCTTCTCGCTGAAATAATCGGGCCAGCGCCTGCACGGCAAGGCGTCGTACGTGGTGCGGGAGGAGGGCTTCCTCGGCCTCACGTCCAGCCGCACGGCGGCCTACGGCGACGTCGGGCTGGGCCGCTCGAACCTGGGCGGCGAGCGCTTTACCGCGCGCGTGCGCTGGTCGAACGACACGATCGGCAACTACGACGCACGGCCCTGGGGCTCGCGCCGCACCGCGTCGGGCGGGCTGGTGGCGCAACTCAAGGGCAACACCTACCCGGAGACCGGCGGCGATCTGGTCGAGTGGCAGACGTACGCCAGGCCGGGCGAGGTGCAGCCCGTGTCGTGCCCGCCGCAGGACGTGATCGACGTGCGGTCGCGGCGGCGTTGAAGCGCGTTGAGGCGGCGTTGGCGCTACGGCTGCGCCGCAGGCTCGGCAATGACGCGCTCGATGCGCGCGGCGTAGCAGCCCGGCTTGGCGTAGTGCGCGTGCACGTAGGCCGTGCGCGGGTTCGACAACAGGTGTTCGATCACCGGCTCGGCCTCGCGGCCGTGCACCACGTCGGCGTCCACCATCATGTGCGCGGCGTCAAAGGCGCGCAGCGACAGCAGGCGCACGCGCAGCGCCGGCGGCAGCTCGTTCACGCGGTCGAATCGCTCGCCCGCGTTTTCCAGCACGAACACGGCGTGGCTGGCGCGGTAGGGCGTGTCCTCGGGCAGGTGCACGTGGTTCACCAGGATCAGCGTCTCACCCGGTTCGGCGTCGCGTAGTTCCACGCGGTCGGGGAAGCCGGGCTTGATGTTCGCCACGTAGCGCTTGGCGCCGCGGCGCGCGAGTTCCTCATCGGGCAGGCCGAACAAGGGGCGGAAGGTGTCGGCGGGCAGGCCGGTGATGCGGTAGTCCATGCGGGGCATCGTAGGTGTGCGCCCGCGGGCTGTCTGGCCGGAATCGGACCTGCGATTCAGTGCGGCGAGACCGCGTCGAGTTACGAGGCCACTGCTGACCGAAGTACATGCTGAAGGGTTTCACTGAACGCGAGCAGCTTTGACTTCTGTTCCTGCGTTGAAGGCCGCGCAAGCAAGGCAATTCGCTCGTCTAAACGCGCTATGAGCTCTCGGCAGAATTTGAGCCGTTCGCCTAATGCGCCCTGAAGCTGGGTCTGGATCTCTTCTAGCTCTCTCTGTGCTTCCTGAAGTTGCAGATCAAAGCCTTCTCCACGGAAACCTCGAATGAGGTGATTTCCAATCGTTCGCGCCTGCGACCTTTGTACCGAGATCTGTTGCGCGGATGACCTGAGTTCAGCGAGTAGCGAAGTCATAGCGCTCTGAACCTTCTCAGCCAGGGATTCTGGGAACCTGTCGCCGATCCGGCTGTAGTTCATCGCGTCTACAAGAGAGGCTAAGTTCTGCTTGCTGAGATCGACCGAGCGCCAGGCGTGCGCGAACTCATTCCTGATTTTCCGGAGACGTTCGAGGTCTTGGTATTGCTCCGTGGTAACGAGCCCCATAGCAAAAGCGGCCTTCGTTCGAGACGAGAACGTTCCAAGTGGGGCGTTGAAGCCCTCTAGGAGCTGTGAAGTGGCCTCAGAAGGTATGAGGAAACTTTTCAGCAAGTGGCCGAGTGCGTCTTCCGCAAAGGCGGCAAGTGAGAGCACAAGGCCACGCTCGTCAAGGTGATCAAGCGACTTGGTCAGCATGTTGATGCCGCCGAAGACTTCATCTTCGTGGCCGATGCTTGGGTCTGGGGCTGGCGCTTCCTTCATGTAGCCAGGCCTAACGTGTTGGCGGTCGCAGATACACCGCGTAGCAAGCGCCTGTGTCGCGTAGCACGGGGCAGTGAGTCGGCGGCAAGGTTTTGTGGCGCATGAGTTTTCTCTTCGCGGTGTCGCGTAGGAACAGCGTATCTAGATCGGCGGCGGCGTCTCGGTCGCAGGTCAGACGATGCCCCAAACGCATCCTCAGAAAAACGCCTGCAACCCCGTCTGCGCCCGCCCCAGGATCAACGCATGCACGTCATGTGTCCCCTCGTACGTGTTCACCGTCTCCAGGTTGATCATGTGCCGGATCACGTGGTACTCGTCGTGGATGCCGTTGCCGCCGTGCATGTCGCGCGCGGTGCGGGCGATGTCGAGGCTCTTGCCGCAGCTATTGCGCTTGATCAGTGAAATCATTTCGGGCGCGGCCTGTCCTTCGTCCATCAGGCGGCCGACGCGCAGGCAGCCTTGCAGCGCCAGCGTGATTTCGGTTTGCATGTCGGCCAGCTTTTTCTGGATCAGCTGGTTCTGCGCCAACGGGCGGCCGAACTGCTGGCGGTCCATCGTGTACTGGCGTGCGGCGTGCCAGCAGAACTCTGCCGCGCCGAGCGCGCCCCAGGCGATGCCGTAGCGCGCCTTGTTCAAGCAGCCGAAGGGGCCCTTCAATCCATTCACGTTCGGCAGCAGGTTGGCTTCGGGCACGAACACGTCGTCCATGACGATCTCGCCGGTGATGCTGGCGCGCAGGCTCATCTTGCCTTCGATCTTCGGTGCCGTGAGGCCCTTCATGCCGCGCTCGAGGATGAAGCCGTGGATGGCTTCCTGGCCGCCGACCTTGCCGTCGGGATCGACCTTCTTCGCCCAGACGACGAAGACGTCGGCGACGGGGCTGTTGGTGATCCACATCTTGCTGCCTTTGAGCAGGAAGCCACCATCGACAGGTTTGGCGCGCGTGGCCATGCTGCCGGGGTCGCTGCCGTGGTTGGGCTCGGTGAGGCCGAAGCAGCCGATCCACTCGCCGGTGGCCAGCTTGGGCAAG
>JANOEG010000482.1:0-1540 GCA_031413095.1 Burkholderiales bacterium
GTTCGCGATCACTCAGTCCGAAGCGCGTCTGGCCGACCTGGAGCGCGAGCGCAAGCCACTGTTGGACGAGTCCGAGTTTTACGCAGGCAAGACCTTGCCGGGCAAGCTCAAGGGCCAGATCGACGCCATCGACGCCTCCACCGCGGCGCAGAAGGAACTGCTGATTCAGCAAAAGGCTGAGTTGGCACGTGCGTCGAAGCTGTACGACGTGGAGCTTGCGCACTTGAAGAAGCTGTGGGCCGGTGCGCTGCCAGGGTCGCTGCTCATGCCGAGCGATACCAACACCGCCAGAGCCAAGCACTCCGGTGCTGTGTCGGTGGTCAACACCGTCGGCGGTACGAACTAGCGGCGCACCCGCGCCGAGCGGTCAGCCGGCGCCGAGTTTTTTCTTCAGCAGATCGCTGGCTTGCGTCGGGTTGGCTTGGCCCTTCGACGCCTTCATGACCTGGCCGACCAAAGCATTGAACGCTTTGTCTTTTCCAGCGCGGAATTCCTCGACGGACTTGGTGTTGGCGGCAAGGACATCGTCGACGATTTTTTCGAGGACGCTGCTGTCGCTCAGCTGCTTCAGGCCCTTCGATGCGATCAACGAATCAACGTCGGGTCCGTCGCCGTTCCAGAGCGCATCAAACACCTGCCGCGCACCGTTGTTGCTCACGGTGCCATCGACGATGCGGCCAATCAGCGTCGCCAGCGCGCCGGCGCTCACCGGCGCAGCTTCGATCTGGCGTTCCTCGCCATTGAGCCGCTTGCTGATCTCACCCATCAGCCAGTTCGCCACGACCTTCGGCTGCTTGCACGCGTCACGCGCCGCCTCGTAGTACCTCGCAAATGACAGGCTCTGCGCCATCATCGCCGCGTCGTAGGCACTCAATCCATCCTGGCGCTCGAAGCGCGCCGCCATCGCGCCGGGCAACTCGGGCATCGTGGCTCTCACGCGCTCCACCCACTCTGGCGCGATCATCAGCGGCGGCAGATCAGGGTCGGGGAAGTAGCGGTAGTCCTGCGCGTCTTCCTTGCTGCGCATCGCGCGTGTTTCGCCCGTGCCGGGGTCGAACAGCACGGTCGCCTGCTCGATCTTCAAGCCGTCTTCGACGCGGTCGATCTGCCACTGCACTTCGAAGTCGATCGCTTGCTGCATGAACTTGAAACTGTTCAGGTTCTTGATCTCGCGCCGCGTGCCGAACGGCATGCCGGGCTTGCGCACCGAGACGTTGGCGTCACAGCGGAAGCTGCCTTCCTGCATATTGCCGTCGCAAATGCCGAGCCAGACGACCAGCGTGTGCAGCGCTTTGGCATAGGCCACCGCCTCGGCTGCGCTGCGCATGTCGGGCTCGGAGACGATCTCCAGCAGCGGCGTGCCGGCCCGGTTCAGGTCGATACCGCTCTGGCCCTGGTAGTCCTCGTGCAGGCTCTTGCCTGCGTCTTCTTCGAGGTGCGCGCGTGTCAGGTGAACCGTCTTCTTTTCCGTGCCGACCACGATGTCCACCGTGCCGCCCTGCACCACCGGAATCTCGTACTGGCTGATCTGGTAGCCCTT
>JANOEG010000483.1:0-2837 GCA_031413095.1 Burkholderiales bacterium
CGTTCGACATGCGACAGCGCTGCCTCCGTCCATGGCGTGCCGTGCAGTCCGAAGCGCAGCGCCGAGCCGAGCAACGCGTGGTAGCTCGGGTGGAACTCCACCTGATCGATGCGCCGGCCCTGCACATCGTGCGTGTGCAGCTGCGGCTTGTGCGCGTTGGCCAGGCGCGCGTGCGCCTGCATCCCGGCGCTGCCGGCCAACGCACCGAGCGCGCACAGGCGCGTCGTGTCGAGCGCGGGTGCGTGCCAGTTCAGCGCGTCGAGCAACGGGCGGTTGGACTCGAACAGGTTGACGCCGACCCGGGGCGCTGCTTGATTCACCACCTCATGCGTATTCATGCAGCAGGCCTCAACATCTCGACGTGCGGGATGGTGTCCTCGATGTAGTTCTCGCCAACGCGCACGAACCCACAGTCGTTGTAGAAGCGCTCAAGTCGCGCCTGCGCGCTGATGCGCACGCCCCGCCCGGGCCAGTGACGCTCGCAGCCGGCCATGCCTTCTGCCATCAGCGCACGGCCACTGCCGTTGCCACGCACTTCCGGTGCAGTGATGACGCGGCCGATCGACGGCTCGTCGTACTTCACACCGGGATCGACGAGTCGCAAGTAACACGTCAACGCACCCTCGCCGTCACGGCCGAGGAGGTGCCACGATTGCCGATCAACTCCGTCGGGGTCCAGGAACGCCCCCTGTTCGAGCACGAAAACACGGCAGCGCAGTTGCAGTGCGTCGTACAGGTTGTCAACGCCGAGTTCAGAGAAGCGGTGCCACGACCATCGCGTCTGGATCACGCCCCGTCCTTGCGTTGCAGCGCCTTGGCAGCGCGACCTTTGGTCGGCAGCTTGCGCAGGTACTTGAAAGTGGCGGTGGCATGCGCGCAGAGCTGGTGGTCGTCGTCGAATACCGAGCCCTCGCAAAAGGCCATCGTCGTGCTGCGGTGAAGCAGCGTCGCCTTAGCCGTGAGCCGGCCTTCGGCGGGCCGCATGAAACTGGTCTTCATCTCGATCGTGACGAGGCCCGGGCCGTTGTCAGGCTCCTTGGCGTGTACGCTGCGCGCCGCGTGGGCCATCGCCACATCGAGCATCGTCATCAACACGCCACCATGCGCGACCTCCCAGGAGTTCAGGTGCGCCACTTCGAGATCGACTTGCACTTCGGCATGGCCGTTGTCGAAACGGTGCAGCTCGAGGCCGAGTTCCTCGACGAATGGAATCGTCAGCGGGAAGTGCAGCCGCGTGGTCATCACGCGCCCTGGTGCACGGCTGACAGACCGCCATCGACGGGCAGGATCTGCCCCGTGATGTGCTTGCCCGCCGCCGAGCAGAACAGCAGCGCAGCGCCCTTCAGATCATCGTCGTCACCGATGCGGCGCAATGGCGCGGACGCGGCGAGCTTGTCTTCGCCATGAGCCGCCAACGTGCCCTTGGTCATTTTGCTTGGAAAGAAACCCGGCGCCAGCGCGTTGACATTGATGCCGAACGGCCCCCACTCACCCGCCAACTGGCGCGTGAAGTTGACCACTGCGCCCTTGCTTGTCGCGTAGGCGATGAAGGACATTTCCAGCGAACCCGCCAGGCCTGCCACCGAGGCGATGTTGAGGATGTGCCCGCTCTTTCGCGGCAGCATGCTCGCCTTGCCGACCGCCTGCGCGAACAGGAACAGGCTGCGGATGTTGAGGTTCATCACCTTGTCCCAGGCTTCGAGCGGGTGATCGGCCATCGGCGCGCCCCAGGTCGCGCCGGCGTTGTTGACCAGGATGTCGATCGCGCCCATGCGCTCCATCGCCTCGCCAACGACACGCTTCACTTCGGCCGGGTCACTCGCATCGCCAGCGATCCAGCGCGTGTCGATGCCTTTGTCCTGCAGGTGTGCGGCGGCCTCTTCGAGATCACTGGCCTTGCGCGACGTCAGCAGCACCTTGGCGCCGGCCTCGCCGAGACTCTCGGCGATCTGCAAGCCGAGTCCGCGAGAGCCACCGGTAACAAGCGCCGTCTTGCCGGCGAGGTTGAAGAGTTGTTGGACAGGGGTGCTCATGGTTGGTTTTCGTAGGTCCCTATGGCTTCATTTTCGAGCGAACAAAGATCAGCACGATGCCGACGATGGTGGCGATGATGCCGCCAATGATCATCAGCTCACCCCATGGCCCTTGCCTCGGCGTGATGAACCAGCCCAGGCTCATGCAGATCAGGCCGCCGTAGATCAGCAGCCATGTCAGCGTTTCGATGCGTTGCGTCGGCATGTTGATCAGAACCACTCTTCGTGCATGTTGCGGCAGGTTGGATCACGAGACGATACGACAGCCAGCCACGCGCCAGTCTTCGGCAATTCGTAGCTGAAGAAGTAGCGCATGGCGGCGCGTTGGCCTTGCGCTTGATCATCTTCGCGTGCTGCGGTGGCCAACGCGACGTCGAGCCAGACCCACGCCAGCACCGTGTGGCCAAAGGCCTGCAGGTAGGGCGTGGCATTGGCCAGTGCTTCTTCCGCCACGCCAGTGGCCCAGGCAGCCTTGGTGGCGGCGCCGAGAAATTGCAAGGCGGCCGCCAGCGCGTTGGCCTGCGTCGCAACGCCCGGCACATGCCCCGCGCGTTCGATCGTCGCGCTGACCCGTGAGGCGAGCAACTTCAAGCCTGCACCGCCGTCCATCGTCACCTTGCGCCCGAGCAGATCGAGCGCCTGGATGCCATGCGTGCCCTCGTGGATCATGTTCAGGCGCTGGTCGCGCCAGTACTGCTCGACCGGGAAATCGCGTGTGTAGCCGTAGCCGCCATGAACCTGGATCGCCAGCGAGTTGCCTTCGAGACACCACTCGCTCGGCCAGCTCTTGGCGATCGGCGTCAG
>JANOEG010000484.1:0-1563 GCA_031413095.1 Burkholderiales bacterium
TGCGCGCCCACCTGCTCCACATAACGCCGCAGGATCGGCGACAGGTAGGCATCGACCACGGTGGTGTCGCCGCGCGAGACGAACTTCATCAGCGGGCTGACCTCGTGTGAGGCGCTGACTTGCGTGAAGCCGATCGCTCGCGCCAGTTCCGCTGCTGCCTGCTCGTGCGCGGTGAAGCGGTAGCCGTGCATGAAGACGATGGCGCAGCTGCGGATGCCGGTGTCGAACGCTGTTTGCAGCTCTCGCGCTAGATGCGCCGCGTCGAGTGCTGTCAGCACGTCGCCATGCGCGCCCACACGCTCCTGCGCCTCGATAACACGCTCGTACAGCAGCTCCGGCAACACGATGTGGCGCTCGAACAGTTTCGGCCGGGCCTGGTAGGCGATGCGCAGCGCGTCGCGAAAGCCGCGCGTGGTGACCAACAGCGTGCGGTCACCTTTGCGCTCGAGCAGCGCGTTGGTGGCAACCGTGGTGCCCATCTTCACGCACTCGACACGCTCTGGCGTGATCGGCTCGTTGGCTTTCAGGCCGAGCAGCCGGCGAATGCCTTCGACCGCGGCGTCGCGGTACTGCTCCGGGTTCTCTGAGAGCAGCTTGGCGGTGACGAGCGTGCCGTCCGTCGAGCGGCCGACGATGTCGGTGAAGGTGCCGCCGCGGTCGATCCAGAACTGCCAACGCTTCTCGGTCATGGCATCGCTTCCCAACGTTCGTGCACGAACGTCATCAGGTGGTGAACGGGGCGGCCGGTGGCACGTTGCACGGCGTCTGCATACGGCGGCAGGTTCGTGCATTCGAAGACCAGGGACTCAACGGATGGATGGCGCTGCACCAGGCGCATCGCCGCGGCTACCGTGTCGGCCTCGGCGGCGGCTTTTTCGAGTGTCGGCAGGTCGTCGAGCAGCGTGCGCTGCAGCGTGCAGCCCGGCGCCAGGCCTTCGACCGGCACACGGTCGAGCGCCCCCAGGCTGTGCGCATCGACCGTGATCACGCCCGGCGCGCGCAGTGTGGGCAGGGCCAGCAGCGACGATGTCCACACCGGCACCGGCAACGCGGCTTGCAGGGCTGCCTGAAAGCGCAGCAGGAAGCCGCAACTTGTCGTGATCGCTGCGGCGCCTTCGGATACGAGTGTCTGCGCAGCGTCGACGAAAGGTTGTAGCAAGGCAGGGTCGTTAACGCGCACGACGCGCTGCGGTGATGCGCCCGGTACGAGGCGGTAGCGCACCGGCATGCGCCAGCTCGCGGCGTGGCCGACGTCACCGGCGATCCGCGGGAACTGGGTGTCGAGCATCAGGATGCCAAGCCAGCGCATCACAGCGAACTGGCAGCCCGCGCCGCCTGGTCGTACATGCCGCTCATCGTGCGCAGCAGCCGCGCCAGCTCGCCGATGTCGGCGTTGAGCTCGGTGTCCAGACTTTTCACCAGGCACTCTTCGCGCACGGCGCGGTAGGCCTGTACGGCGGCTTCCCCAGCGGGCGTGGGGCGGTAGAAGACTTCCTTGCCAACCTTGTCGGCTTCGACCAGCCGCGCAGCAACGAGCTTCTTCAGCGAGTAGGCGACGACATG
>JANOEG010000485.1:0-1805 GCA_031413095.1 Burkholderiales bacterium
GCCTGCTCATGCGTGAGCTGGAATTCATCGACCAGGCGCTTCAGGCCCTGCGCTTCTTCGAGCGGGTTCAAGTCTTCGCGCTGGATGTTCTCGATCAGCGCCATCACCGCGGCCGCTTCATCGGCCACGGCCTTGACCAGCACCGGCACTTCGTCGAGGCCGGCCAATTTGGCCGCCCGGAAGCGCCGCTCGCCAGCGATGATTTCGTAACGGCCGGCGCCCGTGCCGCCGATTGGGCGCACCAGCACAGGCTGCATCACGCCTTGCGATTTGATGCTCTCGGCCAGCTCGTACAGCGAGCCCTCGTCCATGCGCGTGCGCGGCTGGTACCGGCCCGGCTGCAAGGCGCTGAGCTTCAACACGCTCGGATGGCCGCTCGGCTCGGCTGCGGGGGCGTTGCTCGCGGTCGGCCCGAGCAGCGCTTCGAGGCCCATGCCGAGGCCTTTGGGTCGGTTCTTCAGTGCCATGGAGGCGGATTGTCGTTCAGCGGCGCCATTGCTCGAGCAAGGCGCGGCCTGCTTGCCAATCGCCGAGCCCCGAGTCCCCGTTGATGTGCCCGCGCGTGCCGATGTCCACACGCTCGGCGCCCCAGTCTTGCGCCATCTGAACGCTGCGTTCGGGTGCGCAAAACGGGTCGTCGCGGCTCGTCACCACCGTCGCCGCGAAAGGCAGCCGACGCCGAACGATCGGCCGCCAGGGCAGCAGGTTCGGCGGCATGTCCTCACGCTCGATGTCCGGCGGCGCCACGAGCAGCGCGCCCCTCACCCGTGCGGTGTGCTGCGAATGCACCGCCCATGCGGCGACGAGCTGGCAGCCCAGGCTGTGCGCGGCCAGCAGCGCCGGCCGCTCGTCTTCGAGCAGCACCTCTTCGAGCCGTGCCATCCAGTCGCCGCGCTTGGGCCACAGCCAGTCGCTCTGCACGACGCGGGTGTCGCCGTGCTGCGACTCCCACAGCGTCTGCCAATGGCCAGGGCCCGAGTCGAGCCAGCCCGGCAACAAGAGGACGCGCAGCGGACTCTTCGTCACGGTCGGACGCGCAGAGGGTGCTTCATTCATTTATCCTAGCTGCCATGAGCACGAGCAAGAAACACACCGTCTTCGTCGATGGCCAGGAAGGCACCACCGGCCTGCGCATCCACGAGTACCTGGCCAAACGCAGCGACGTCGAGCTGCTGAAGATCGACGCCGAGCGCCGCAAGGACGCGGCCGAGCGCGCGCGCCTGCTCAACGCCGCCGACGTGGCCTTCCTCTGCCTGCCCGACGCGGCAGCCAAGGAGGCGGTGGCGCTGGTGACAAACCCCAACACCTGCGTCATCGACGCCAGCACCGCCCACCGCGTAGCGCCGGGCTGGGTGTTCGGCATCCCCGAACTCGCGCCGGGCCAGCGCGAGGCGTTGAAGAAGGCCAAGCGCATTGCCAATCCCGGCTGCCACTCGACGGCCTTCATTGCGCTGCTGCGCCCGCTGGTCGATGCTGGCATCGTCGCCCGCGATTTGCCGGTGACGGCGACGTCGATCACCGGCTACTCGGGCGGCGGCAAGAAGATGATCGAGGAGTACCAGGCGGCGGGCCGTGCGCCGCAACTCGACGCGCCACGGCCGTACGGCTTGAAGCTCGGCCACAAGCATGTACCGGAGATGATGGCGTACACGGGCCTCACGACCAAGCCGGTGTTCATGCCGATCGTCGGACCGTTCTACAAGGGGCTGGCGGTCAGCGTGCCGCTGCAACTGTCGCAATTGAAGAAGGGCACTGACGGCGCAGCGCTCGTGCGCGCGTTCGAGAAGCACTACGAAGGCGAAAGC
>JANOEG010000486.1:0-4373 GCA_031413095.1 Burkholderiales bacterium
GTCTTGGTGACCGAGCGGCCGAGGAAGACCTCGCCCTCATTCTCGGCATAGACCATCGGGCCGAGCGCATCGCTCATGCCGTAGCGCATGACCATGTCGCGCGCCATGTGCGTTGCGCGCTCGAAGTCGTTCGAAGCACCGGTGGTCATCTGGCCCATGAACACTTCTTCGGCAATGCGGCCGCCGAACAGCATCGAAATCATGTTCAGCATGCGGATGCGGTCGGTGCTGTAGCGGTCTTTCTCGGGCAGTGACACGGTCACGCCCAAAGCGCCGCCGCGCGGAATGATCGTTACCTTGTGCACCGGGTCGAGCTTGGGCAGCATCTTGCCGATCAGCGCGTGGCCAGACTCGTGGTACGCCGTGTTCTTGCGCTCGTCCTCGTCCATGACCATCGACTTGCGCTCCGCGCCCATCATGATCTTGTCCTTGGCTTTCTCGAAGTCCTGCATCTCGACGACACGGCCGTTGCGACGCGCCGCGAACAGCGCCGCTTCGTTGACCAGGTTAGCGAGATCGGCACCTGAGAAGCCCGGCGTGCCGCGCGCCAGGATGTCGGCGCGAATGTCCTGACCGACCGGTACCTTGCGCATGTGGACGTTCAGGATCTGCTCGCGGCCGCGGATGTCGGGCAACGTCACGTAGACCTGGCGGTCGAAGCGGCCCGGGCGCAGCAAAGCCGGGTCGAGGATGTCGGGCCGGTTGGTGGCCGCCATCACGATGACGCCGAGGTTGGTGTCGAAGCCGTCCATCTCGACCAGCATCTGGTTGAGCGTCTGTTCGCGCTCGTCGTTGCCGCCGCCCAGGCCGGCGCCACGGTGGCGGCCGACAGCGTCGATCTCGTCGATGAAGATGATGCAGGGCGCGCTCTTCTTGGCCTGCTCGAACATGTCGCGCACGCGCGCGGCGCCTACACCGACGAACATCTCGACAAAGTCGGAGCCGGAGATGGTGAAGAAAGGCACCTTGGCTTCGCCGGCGATGGCCTTGGCCAGCAGCGTCTTGCCGGTGCCCGGAGGGCCGACCAGCAACACGCCACGCGGGATGCGGCCGCCGAGTTTCTGGAACTTTTGCGGATCTTTGAGGAAGTCGACCAACTCCTTCACTTCCTCTTTCGCTTCGTCGCAACCGGCGACGTCGGCGAAGGTGGTCGTGTTGTTGGCCTCGTCAAGCATGCGCGCCTTGCTCTTGCCGAAGGAAAAGGCACCGCCCTTGCCGCCGCCCTGCATCTGGCGCATGAAATAAACCCAGACGCCGATCAGCAGCAGGAACGGGCCCCAACTGATGAGGATCGTCATCAGCAGCGACTGCTCTTCGCGCGCCTTGACTTCGAACTTGACGTTGTTCTTGATCAGGTCACCGGTAAGGCCGCGGTCGAGGATCGAACCCAACGTGCGCACGGTGCCACCGTCGGTGCGCTTGGCAATGATTTCGATGTTGCCCGGCCCTTCCTGGATCTGGACGCTGGCAATGCGGCCCCCGTTGACTTCACCGAGGAACTCGGAGTAGCCGATGGCATCGGCGCGGGCAACGCCCTTGTCGAGTTGCTTGAAGACCGTGAACAGGACCAGTGCAATCACCAGCCAGACAGCGATCTTCGAAAACCATTGATTGTTCACCGCGGCTCCTTGTGCCTTTACCCAGACCAAAACAGGTTGGGGTCAGATGCGGACGATTTTAGTCCGATCAAGAGAATGGGGTTTCGGCAAGATTGGACGCCAAATCCTCGTCAGCGCACTGAATTCTTAAGACCAATGCCGACGATGAAAGTTTCCGATGAACGGTCACGAGACGCTTTGGGCTTGATCGGCTTGACGACGCGGAAGGTTTTCTTGAAGACTTCGACGAGCTGGCTATAGCCGCTGCCGTGGAACATCTTGGTCACCAGCGCGCCGTCCGGCTTCAGATGCCGGGTCGAAAAATCGATCGCCAACTCGACCAGATGGGCCATGCGGGCGGCATCGGCGCTGTCGATGCCCGACAGATTGGGCGCCATGTCCGAGACCACCACGTCCACCGGCCGGCCGGCCAGGGCCGCGACCAATTCGGCCATGACCTCGTCTTCGCGGAGATCACCCTGAATGAATTGCACGCCCTCGATCGGTTCGAACGGCAGGATGTCCAGGGCAATGATCGTGCCGTCGAGCTCACCGACCGCCGCGCCGCCAACGCCCGCGGCCTTCGGCGCGAACTTGCGCCGAAGGTATTGGCTCCAAGCCCCGGGCACGGCCCCCAGGTCAACGACCACCTGCCCGGGCTTGATCAGACCCAGCGCCTCGTCCATTTCCTTCAGCTTGTAGGCCGCTCGGGCGCGATAGCCCTCGCGCTGCGCCTGCTTCACATAGGGGTCGTTGATATGGTCGTTCAACCATGCCTTGTTGACCTTCTTGCTTTTGGTGTTGACTTTCATGGTGACCGGATAATGCGCGTATGCCCGCCCTCATTCTGACCGCCGCCCAGCGACGTGAACACCGCGCCGCCTCTCACCACCTCGACCCGGTGGTCGCTGTCGGCGGCGACGGCCTGACCGCCGCCGTGCGCAAGGAAACCGACGCTGCACTCAATGCCCATGGTTTGATCAAGGTGCGCGTCTTCAGCGACGACCGCGCTGCGCGCGAAGCGATGTTTGCCGAGCTGACCAACACGCTCGGCGCCGCGCCGGTGCAGCACATTGGCAAGTTGCTCGTGCTTTGGCGCCCGATCCCGGCCAAGGAAAAGGCTGAACGTGAAGATCGGGGCGCAGGGCCGCGCGTCGTAAAGGTGCTGAAGTTCAGCAAAAGCGGCAATCACCGGCCACAGGTCAAAAAGCTCACAGTGCGTGGCAACGAGCGGCTGACCGCAGGTGGCACCGTCAAACGAGCGAAGAAGCGACCGGCGCAGACCAGCGTGAAAAAGAGAACGCTGGCTCAGACGTAGCGCACCTCGATGATCTCGTAGCTCTTGGTGCCGCCAGGCGCCTGGAACTCGGCGCTGTCACCGGCTTCCTTGCCAATCAGCGAACGCGCGATCGGTGAGGAAATCGAGATCAGGTACTGCTTCAGGTCCGCCTCGTCGTCGCCGACGATCTGGTAAGTGACCTTGGCGCCGCTGTCTTCGTCTTCGAGATCGACCGTGGCGCCGAAGACAACGCGGCCATCGGCGTCGAGCTTGGCCGGGTCGATGATCTGCGCCGCGGCAAGCGTCGATTCAAGCTCGAGGATGCGGCCTTCGATGAAGCCTTGCTTGTCTTTGGCCGCTTCGTACTCGGCGTTCTCCGACAGGTCGCCTTGCGCGCGGGCTTCGGCAATGGCCTGAATGACAGCATGGCGCTCGAAGGTCTTGAGCCGCTGCAATTCGGCCCTGAGTTTTTCGGCGCCGCGCACAGTGACAGGAACAGTGGCCATGAGGTTGATTTCGTCAGTCTGAAATGAAGACGCCGCCGAAGCCATGCCTCGGCGGCGGAAGAAGCGACATGATTCTAGTGAAGCTGAGCGTGCAGCTCTTGCAAAGACATCACCCCGAAGTCGGCTTGGTGCTTGAGTGCTTCGGTCGCGGCTTCGCAGCCGGCCATCGTCGTGTAGTAGGTGATGCGATGCGCCAGCGCCGCCGTGCGGATGTAGCGCGAATCGGCGATCGCCGTGCGCGTTTCGTCCACTGTGGTGAAGACGAGCTGGATCTCGCCGGCCTTGACCATGTCGGCGATGTGCGGCCGGCCGTCCTTGACCTTGTTGACGAGGCGAACCGGCACACCCGCCGCTTCAATGGCCGCCGCCGTGCCCTTGGTGGCGACGACGTTGAAGCCCAGATCGTGCAGATCGGACGCGACCTTGACTGCACGATCCTTGTCGCCGTTCTTGACGGTGATGACGACAGTGCCCTTGTCCGGCAAGCGCGACCCTGCCCCGAGCTGGCTCTTCAGCATCGCCTCGCCGAACGTCGTGCCGACACCCATGACCTCGCCTGTCGAGCGCATCTCGGGGCCGAGGATCGGATCGACGCCCGGAAACTTGTTGAACGGGAAGACGGCCTCCTTGATGCTGAAGTACGGCGGGATGACCTCGCCTTTCACGCCGTAGCGTGTCTTTTGCTCTTTGAGCGTCATACCCGCCATGCAGCGTGCAGCGATCTTCGCCAGCGGCTGGCCCGTGGCCTTTGACACGTAGGGCACCGTGCGCGACGCCCGCGGATTGACTTCGAGCACGTAGACCACCGCCTCGTCACCCTCGCCCTGGATCGCGAACTGCACATTCATCAGGCCGATCACCTTCAGCGCCTTGGCCATCAGCGTTGTCTGGCGCCGCATCTCGTCCTGCAGCTCGGGCGACAACGAATACGGCGGCAGTGAGCAGGCCGAGTCTCCGCTGTGGATGCCGGCGGCCTCGACGTGTTCCATG
>JANOEG010000487.1:0-4988 GCA_031413095.1 Burkholderiales bacterium
TTTTACCGGGTGGCAAACTCCGCCGGGCCTTGATTGGCGCTACCCGTCGCGGTGTCATCGATCTCCTGAGTTCGCAACGATCGGGGGAGTGTTGCGGCAAGGCTGTCAATCGCGCAGCGATGTGAAGCCAGAAACAAAATAGGGCGCGTCAACTTGCGTTGCGCGCCCCGGGTGTCAGCGTCGAATGCGGTCGCCGCGCTTCAGCCGAGCGCCTGCACGAGTTCGGGCACGGCGGTGAACAGGTCAGCCTCCAGCCCGTAGTCGGCGACGCTGAAGATCGGCGCCTCGGGGTCCTTGTTGATGGCGACGATGACCTTCGAATCCTTCATCCCCGCGAGGTGCTGGATCGCGCCGCTGATGCCGGCTGCGATGTAGAGCTGGGGCGCGACGATCTTGCCGGTCTGGCCGACCTGCCAGTCGTTCGGTGCGTAGCCGGCATCGACCGCAGCGCGGCTGGCGCCCAGCGCAGCGCCGAGCTTGTCGGCTAGCGGCATCAGCACTTCGTTGAACTTGTCGCTGCTGCCCAGCGCCCGGCCACCGCTGACGATGATCTTGGCCGCGGTGAGTTCGGGCCGGTCGAGCTTGGCGATTTCGGAGCCGACGAAGGACGAGGTGCCGCTGTCGGCCACTGCATCGATCTTCTCGATCGCGCCGCTGCCTCCCGTCGCTGCGGCCGGATCGAAGCCGGTCGTGCGCACGGTGATGACCTTGATCGCATCGCTGCTCTGCACCGTGGCGATGGCGTTGCCGGCGTAGATCGGGCGCTCGAAGGTGTCGGCACTGATGATCTTCATCGCGTCGCTGATCTGCGCCACGTCGAGCAGCGCGGCCACACGCGGCGCGACGTTCTTGCCATGCGCAGTGGCAGAGAACAGCAGGTGACTGTAGTTTTTGGCGATGGCGAGCACCTGCGCGGCGACGTTTTCGGCGAGCTGCTCCTTCAGGCTTGCGCCGTCGGCGTGCAGCACTTTGGCCACCCCAGCAATCTGGCTGGCGGCCTGCGCCGCGCCAGCAGCGTTCTGACCGGCGATCAGCACGTGCACGTCGCCACCGCATTGGCTGGCGGCGGTGACGGTGTTCAGCGTGGCGCCTTTGAGGGTGCCGTGGTCGTGTTCGGCTATGACGAGGACGCTCATGTCAAATCACCTTCGCTTCGTTCTTCAGTTTCGCCACGAGCGTGGCCACGTCGGGTACCTTGATGCCGGCGCCGCGCTTGGGCGGCTCGACCACTTTCAGCGTCTTGATGCGCGGCGTGACATCGACGCCCAGGTCGGCGGGCTTGAAGACGTCGAGCGTCTTCTTCTTGGCCTTCATGATGTTGGGCAGTGTCACGTAGCGCGGCTCGTTCAGGCGCAGGTCGGTGGTGATGACCGCAGGAATGTTGAGCTTGACGGTTTCCAGACCACCATCGACTTCGCGTGTCACTGACACCTTGCCATCCGCCACCTCGACCTTCGAGGCAAACGTGCCCTGTGGCAGGTTCGCCAGTGCGGCGAGCATCTGGCCCGTCTGGTTGCAGTCGTCGTCGATCGCCTGCTTGCCGAGGATGATCAGCCCAGGCTGCTCTTTGTCCACGAGGGCCTTGAGCAGCTTGGCCACGGCCAGCGGCTGCAGTTCGTCGGCGCATTCGACATGGATCGCGCGGTCTGCGCCGATCGCCATCGCGGTGCGCAGCGTCTCTTGGCACTGCGTGACGCCGCAGGAGACGGCAATGACTTCGGTGGCCGCGCCCTTTTCTCTCAGGCGCACGGCCTCTTCGACGGCAATCTCGTCGAAGGGGTTCATGCTCATCTTGACGTTGGCCAGGTCGACACCGCTGCCATCGGCCTTGACGCGCACCTTGACGTTGTAGTCGACCACTCGCTTGACGGGGACCAGAACCTTCATGCGTGTTGCTCCTTGAATTCGTTGCGCACGATAAATCGAACGACCGTGCGATTTTAGACCGCTCGCTCCAGAGCCTGCTTCGCGCCTCGCTCCACATCCACATGGCGCAGCAGCACCAGACCAATGACGAAAAACACCGCGGTCGAAGCAATGCCGATGCGGTGATTGCCCGCCGTCGCCCAGGTCACCAGCCCATACGTCACCGGCCCGACAATCGCCGACAGCCGCGTCGCAAACGTCCACAGGCCGAAGAATTCGGCGAGCTGTTGCGGCGGCGCGAGCAAGCCGGCGATCGCGCGGCCGGCCGATTGGCTCGAGCCCATGCACAGCCCGGCGATCACCGCGGCCACCCAGAACAACGCCGCGGTTGTCGTCAGCGCGGCCAGCGCGCACATCACGATCCAGCCGATCAGCGTGACCGCCAGCGCGCGCTTGTGACCGGTGCGGTCCTGCCAGTAGCCGAACGCGAACGCGCCGACGGCCGAAGCGATGTTGACGAGGAAGACCAGCATCATCGTGTCGGTCTGCTTGAAGCCGAGCGCTTGTTCTGCATACACCGCAGCCAGCGCGATGATGACCCCGATGCCGGCTTGGTAAGCCAGCGCCGTGATCAGCAGCCAGCGGAAGTCTTGGAACCGCCGCGCTTGCTGCCAGGTCTTCGACAGCCGCGTCAGCGAATCGCGCAGGCTGTGTGACGCGCCGCCCTGCGGAACAGCGCGCTCCTTGAGCAACGCAAACGTGACCAGCGCGGAAATGCCATACACGGCAGCCGTGATCAGCATCGTCACCGGCACGAACTGTTCGGCCTTCTGCCCCTGCTTCTGCGCCCAGATCACGTAGGCCAGCGACAGCCCGAGCGACAACATGCCGCCGAAGTAGCCGAAGCTCCAACCCCATCCCGACACCTTGCCCATCGCTTCGCGCTTGGCCAGCTCGGGCAAGAAGGCCGCGGTCAGTGCTTCGCCGTACGCGTAGAAGAGGTTCGACAGGACGATCGCCACGACCGCCAACGCCACGTCGTTGCGGCCGACCCAGAACAGCGCAAGCGTGCTGACGACGCAAGCGGCTGTCGTGAGCATCAGCAGCTTCTTCTTCGCCGCACGCAAATCAGCATAAGCGCCGATCGCCGGCATCGTGAACATGATGATGAAGTTCGACAGCGCGAGGGTCAACGTCCACGCCAGCGTGCCCCACGACGCGCCATCGGACACCACGCCGACGAAGTAGGCGTTGAAGACGGCAGTTAACACGACCGTCGTGTAGCCCGAGTTGGCGAAGTCATACATCGCCCAGCCGAAGACTTCGCGTTTGCGGACGCCAGGGTTCAGGGCTTCTTGGGCGAAGAGGGGCATCGGGTCTTTCTGGTTGACGCGTGGTGCCCAGGGCCGGGATCGAACCGGCACGCCCTCTTTCGAGAAGCCGCGGATTTTAAGTCCGCTGTGTCTACCAATTTCACCACCCGGGCGGGACGCGCTGCATTGTCAACGAGACTACGATTCGACTCTCGCAACCGGAGACAACGATGGGCGCCACCGAAGCATTCACAGCCACCACGACCGTGGGCCATTGGATTTCAGGCCAAACTGTGGCCAGCAAGAGCGGCCGCGAGCAGGCGGTGTTCAACCCTGCAACTGGCGCTATCGCACGTCAGGTCGCACTGGCGTCGCAAGCTGAAGTGCACGCCGCCGTCGCCGCCGCACAAGCAGCCTTCCCCGCCTGGGCCGACACCCCGCCGATTCGCCGCGCGCGCGTGATGTTCAAGTTCCTCGAACTGATGAACCAGCACCGCGACACGATCGCCGCGATGATCACGGCAGAGCACGGCAAGGTGTTCTCCGACGCGCAGGGCGAGGTCACGCGCGGCATCGACATCGTCGAGTTCGCGTGCGGCATACCGCAACTGCTGAAGGGCGACTACACCGACCAGGTCAGCACAGGCATCGACAACTGGACGCTGCGCCAGCCGCTCGGCGTGGTGGCCGGCATCACGCCGTTCAATTTCCCGTGCATGGTGCCGTGCTGGATGTTCCCGGTGGCAATCGCCTGCGGCAACAGCTTCATCCTCAAACCCAGCGAACGCGACCCGTCGCCCTCGGTCTTTATCGGCGAGCTGTTCAAGCAAGCCGGCCTGCCCGACGGTGTGTTCAACGTCGTGCAGGGCGACAAGGTGGCGGTGGATGCGCTGCTCGAACACCCGGACGTGAAGGCGCTGTCCTTCGTCGGCTCGACACCGATCGCGCAGTACATCTACGAGACCGGCGCCAGGAACGGAAAGCGCGTGCAGGCCCTCGGCGGCGCCAAGAACCACATGGTCGTGATGCCCGATGCCGACATCGAGCAGGCGGTCGATGCCCTCATCGGCAGCGCCTACGGCTCGGCGGGCGAGCGCTGCATGGCGATCTCGGTGGCGGTGTTGGTCGGCGACGTGGCCGACAAGATCGTGCCGCTGCTCGCCGAACGCGCCAAGACGCTGAAAGTCAAGAACGGCATGGCCGCCGACGCCGAGATGGGCCCGGTGATCACGAAAGAGGCCTTGGGTCGCATCGAGGGCTACATCGACATCGGCGTCAAGGAAGGCGCGAAGCTCGTCGTCGATGGCCGCGGCCTCAAGGTACCGCAGCACGAGAGCGGCTACTTCACCGGCGGCACGCTGTTCGACCGCGTCACACCCGCGATGCGCATCTACCAGGAAGAGATCTTCGGCCCCGTGCTGTCGTGCGTGCGCGCGCATGACTTTGCCGAGGCCGTGAAGCTCGTCAACGAGCACCCCTACGGCAACGGCGTGTCCTGCTTCACCAGCGACGGCAACATCGCGCGCGAGTTCTCACGCCGCATCCAAGTCGGCATGGTCGGCATCAACGTGCCCATCCCCGTGCCGATGGCCTGGCACGGCTTCGGCGGCTGGAAGAAAAGCCTGTTCGGCGACATGCACGCCTACGGCGAAGAAGGGGTGCGCTTCTACACGAAGCAGAAGAGCGTGATGCAGCGCTGGCCGGCGAGCATCGGCAAGGGGGCAGAGTTCGCGATGCCGGTGGCGAAGTAGGTGTGTTACTCCTGGGAAACAACAGCAACGTCAGCTCGAAGGATCGTTTATGCAGTGC
>JANOEG010000488.1:0-3065 GCA_031413095.1 Burkholderiales bacterium
GCGCGTGCTCGGCTACTCAGGCCGCGCGATCGACGAGTCCCTCAGCGACACGGACCGCGAGCTCGTCGCGCGCATCCGGCGCTCGCCGGTCGAGGGCATGCCGCCGGCGGTGCAGGCCGACCTGCCCGACTGGTGCTGGGAGCGGCTGGTGGCGCGCCATGGCGCCGAGGAAGCCATGCGCATCGCGCGCGGCCTGCTGGATTCGGCGCCGTTGGACCTGCGCGTCAACCTCGCTCGCATCAGTCGCGACGACGCGCTGGCGCAGCTCGCGCAGACCGGCATCGACGGCGCGCTCTCGGCGTATTCGCCCTGCGGCATCAGGTTGAAGGGCAAGCCCGCGATCAACCGGCACCCGCTGTTCAAGGAAGGGCTGGTCGAGGTGCAGGACGAGGGCAGCCAGCTGCTCGCCTACCTGCTCGCGCCGCGCCGCGGCGAGATGGTGGCCGATTTCTGCGCCGGCGCCGGCGGCAAGACGCTCGCCATGGCGATGCTGATGCGCTCGAGCGGACGGCTCTATGCGATGGATGTGTCTGCCAAGCGTCTTTCGGCGCTCACCCCGCGCCTGCGGCGGGCGGGCGTATCCAACGTGCACCCGGTGGCGCTCGACAGCGAAAACGACGAGCGCGTGAAGCGCCTCGCGGGCAAGCTCGATCGCGTGCTGGTGGACGCGCCGTGCAGCGGCTTCGGCACGCTGCGGCGCAATCCCGACCTCAAGTGGCGCCACGGGCCGGAGGCGGTGGAGCAGCTGGTGGAGAAGCAGCACCGCATCCTCGCGGCGGCAGCGCGGCTGGTGAAGCCGGGCGGGCGCATCGTCTACGCCACCTGCAGCCTGCTGGACGAGGAAAACGAGGCGATCGCCGAACGCTTCGCCGCGGCGCACGCGCAGTTTCGACCGCTGCACTGCGGCGAGCTGTTCACGGCGCTTAGGATTCCGCTCGAGATGTCCGCGCAACTGCGCCTCTGGCCGCACGTGCATCACACCGACGGTTTCTTCGCCGCCGTGTTCGAGCGCGCCGCCTAGGTCCCCGGCTTGTCCCCGCTGCGCGCGTAGGGCTCGTGCAGGCGCACCGGCTCGGCAGCGCGCTTGCGCAGGCGGATGTTGAGCATCTCCACCGCGACCGAGAACGCCATGGCGAAGTAGACGTAGCCCTTGGGGATCTCGTGCTCGAAGCCGGCGGCGATCAACACCACGCCGACGACCACCAGGAACGCCAGCGCCAGCATCTTGATGGTCGGGTGCCCGGAGACGAAGCGCCCGATCGGCGCGGCAAACAGCATCATCAGCGCGACCGAGACGATGACCGCGGCGACCATCACTTCAATCCATTTCACCATGCCGACAGCGGTGATGATGGAGTCGAGCGAGAACACCAGGTCGACGACCATGATCTGTCCGACCACTGCGCCGAAGGCGGGGCGCACGGCCGCCGAGCGGTCGCCCTCGACACCCTCGAGCAGGTGGTGGATTTCGGAGACGCTCTTCCACAGCAGGAACAGGCCGCCGCCGACGAGGATCAGGTCGCGCCCGGAAATCTCCTCGCCGAGCACCGTGAACAGCGGCCCCGTGAGCCCGATGATCCACGCCAGGCCGAACAGCAGGCCGATGCGCATGAACATTGCGGCGAAAAGCCCCAGGCGGCGCGCCCGTTCGCGCTCCGCCGGCGGCAGCTTGTCGACCAGGATCGAGATGAAGATGATGTTGTCGATGCCCAGCACCAGCTCGAGCGCGGTGAGCGTGGCGAAGGCGATCCATGCCTGCGGGTTTGAAAGCAGATCCATCGCTGCCGCCCCTCAGAAGAGAACGCGCATGCCCAGCGAGCCGAAGCGGCGCGAGGGCGAGGCATTCTGGCGGCCGACGGTGGCGTCGATCTGCCAGCGGTTGGGGATCGCCCAGAGGCGCAGGCCGGTGTGGAGGGTGGGTTTCTCGCCGCTCTGGCCGTAGGTCTCGATGATGCCGATCACGCGCGGCGGGAGGAGCATGACTTCCGCGCCCGTTCCCCAGGTGGCGCGGGAGCGATTGGCCGGGCGGTCGCGCACGCCGCCGAGGTTGGCATGCAGCACGAACCGATCATCGGCGAAGGAGAAACTGCCGATGCCGTTGAAATACGGGTTCCACGCATGCGGCTGCTGGAACGGGTCGACGCGCGCCGTGCCGAGCGTGAACGCGTAGCCCGAGCCGTTGGTCTCGAGCGGCTTGAGCAGCGTCTTCGCCTGCAGCAGCGTAGCCTGATTGTCGCCGTTTGCCGGGCTGTTCACCCAATAGCGCCCCAGCGTGAGTTCCACGCGCCCGCCGAACAGCGCGTCGCCGGGATTGTGGGCCGGCAGGAACCAGAATTCCCGTTCCTTGAAACGGTTCTGCTGCTTGACGAAGGTCTCTATCTGCCAGCCGTCAGGATCGACGACGCGGGCATCGTCGGTGACGAAAGGGCGCGCGGCCTGCGCAGGCACGCTCACGGCAAGCAGCAGCAGGACGAAGAAGGTTCGCATGGGCGCTAAACTACGCCGCGATTATGAAAGAAAACCAGTTCGGCAGGCTGCTCATCGAACTATGGAAGGATCTGCAGGATCCCTCGATCCTGTGGCAGGCGGGCGTGGTCGTCCTGTGCCTGCTCCTTGCCTGGTGGGCATCGCGCCTCGCGCAGTGGCGGGCACCGGAAGCAAGCTCACGCGCGCTGAAGGTGGGGGCCGGTTCGCTGCGGCGCGTCGTGCTCCCGCTCGCGGCGATGCTGTTCCTTTATGGCGGGCGCTGGGCGCTCGGCCATTGGCACGCAGTGAACCTCGTCACCGTGGCGATCGCCCTGGCGGGCGCGTTTGCCGGCATCCGCTTTGCGGTCTACCTGCTGCGGCTGGCGGTGCCCGCGAGCGGTTTTCTTTTTGCGTTCGAGCGCGCGGTGGTGGCGCTCATCTGGGGCGCCGTCGCGCTGCACCTGACCGGGATGCTGCCGGAGATCGTTCAATACCTGCAGGGCGTGAAGTTTCTCCTCGGCACGCACGACGTCTCGGTCTGGACGCTGCTGAAAGGCGGATTCTGGGTGGTGCTCACGCTGCTGCTCGCCCTGTGGGGC
>JANOEG010000489.1:0-2377 GCA_031413095.1 Burkholderiales bacterium
CCTTCTGGGGTGGCCTCAGCCTGCCAGCCTTGGTACAGCGCCACTGCGGTGCAGACAACGCCGAAAAAGAAACTCTTCAACACGCCGTTGCCGACATCGCGCAAAACATCCACACGCGACTGCATCAACGACCAGAAGTTACCCGAATCCAGGCCGATCAGCACCACGCCGACCACCCAGGCTCCGATGATGCCTACGGCCGAGAACAACACAGCCAGCAAGGGCATCGAAATGATGCCGCCCAGGAAGCGAGGCGCAAACACCCGCGCCCGCGGGTCCACGGCCATCATCTCCATCGCCGCCAATTGCTCGCCGGCTTTCATCAGGCCGATCTCTGCGGTCAGCGATGTGCCGGCGCGCCCGGCGAACAACAATCCCGTGACGACTGGCCCGAGCTCACGCACCAGACTCAGGTTGACGATCAAGCCGAGCGACTCGGTGGCGCCGTACGTGGCCAGCGCGTAGTACATCTGCAGCGCCAGCACAAAGCCAACGGCCAGACCCGAGGCCAGGATGATGACCAGCGAGCGGTTGCCGATGGCGTGGATCTGCTTGATCACCAGACCAAAGCGCAGCAACACCGGTGGAAGGTGGGCCACCAGATCGATGAAGAACAGCGCCGCGCGGCCGAAGCGCTGCATGGCCAGCAACGTGCGCGCACCGACGGCTTGGACCAGGTTCATGCCCGCACACCGAAATCTTCGTCGAGCGTTGGCGCTGGATAGTGAAACTTCACCGGCCCGTCGGGCTCGCCGCGCACGAACTGCCGTGTCTCAGGGTCGGTGGAGGCCATCAACTCGGCCGGTGTGCCCTGGGCGACGATGCGCCCGCCGGGTGCGGCCAGCAGCACCACGTAGTCACTGATGGCCATGCATTCGGGCACGTCGTGCGAGACCACGAGCGAGGTGGCGCCGGTGGCGTCATTCAACTTTCGGATCAGGTTCGCAGCCACGCCCATCGAGATCAGGTCGAGCCCGGCGAACGGCTCGTCGTACATGATCAGCTCCGGGTCGAGCGCGATCGCGCGCGCCAGCGCAATGCGCCGCGCCATGCCGCCGGAGACTTCCGAGATGCGCAGCCCCGCAGCGCCCCGCAGGCCGACCGCATGCAGCTTCATCAACACAATGTCGCGCACCATCGACTCGGGCAGCCCGCTGTGCTCGCGCAGCGGAAAGGCCACGTTGTCGAACACCGTGAGGTCAGTGAACAGCGCGCCGAACTGGAACAACATGCCCATTCGACGCCGCAAGCGCAGCATCTGCGTGCGGTCTCGCGCATTGAGCGGTTCACCATCAAAGACCACGCGGCCCGAACTGGCCACCGCCATGCCGCCGATCAGGCGCAGCAGCGTCGTCTTGCCGCAACCCGAGCCGCCGAGGATCGACGTGACCTTGCCGCGCAGGAAGCGCAACGAAATGTCACCCAGGATCGTGCGGCTGACGTCATAGCCGAAGGTGACATGGTCGATCTCGATGAGAGCGTCGGATTTCAAGCGGCGGGGCACATCGGCTGAGCCCGAGCGCCTTGGTTGTTTTTTGCGTGTGTAGTTTCTCACGGAGCGGATGAGCCGGCAGGTCGCTATGCATCTGTGAACTTTTTTGCGGGCCCCGCGGTTTCATGCGTCACCCGAACTCGAGCGGTTGATTTATCCGCCTCAGCGGTCGCCCGAACTTGAGCAACGCGCCATCGCGCACTGAATACTCACGTACCGAACGAACTTGATCCACATCACATGCGATCCGACCCCAATGACTGTCAGCCCTCGCGCAAGTGCTTGGCACTGAATCGCGAGTACGGCTTCACGCTGATCGAAATGATGGTCACCGTCAGCGTGTTGGCGATTCTGGTCTCGCTCGCAGCACCATCGTTCCGAGAGATCCTCAATCGCAATCGCGCGGGCGCCATCAGCAACGAGTTTGCCAACAGCATCAACAAAGCTCGAGTCGAAGCGGTCAATCGCAATGTATGCGTATCGATCTGTCGCAGCACCTTGGTTCCGTCAACCAACACGTCTCAGCCTCAGTGCAACAGCGGAACGGACTGGACCCGCACGGGCACAATGCCGCTCGGCAGTCCCACCAAGTTGGCCAAGGCGGAGAAGCGAATCAACTCCCCCAGGCTTCGACGGGCCCTGGCCCTTATTGATGCCCGTGGAACCGCCCCGTTCCGCTTAAGGACTTGTGCCCTTGGCGGGTCGTGCTTCCTGGCCTTGGTTTGGCGATGGATCGAGCGGCTTGAAAGCGGCAGCCGCCGCTTCGGCATTGAATGCCTGCCGCTCGTCGAAGCCTACCTCCGCGTCTATCGCCCGCGGAGCCGGCGCGGCGCTCGTTCCAGCGGGAGCAGGCGTTTGCGCCACCCCCACGTTCGCGCGTTGCGG
>JANOEG010000490.1:0-2826 GCA_031413095.1 Burkholderiales bacterium
TGCTGCCGCACGAAGGCTATTGGGGCGGCGCGCAGAAGACGACGCAGTTGATCTTTGCGATCAGCCGCGAACCGGCGGTGCGCGTGCAGAAAATGGCCGCTGGCGAATGCCACATCACCGCGCCGCTGCGCGACATCGACATTGCCGCGCTCGACAAGCGCAGCGAGGTCACGATCCTCAAGAAACAGGCGCTGAACATCAGCTACCTGGCGTTCAATCTGAAGAAGTCACCGACCGACAACCGCAGCGTGCGCGAGGCGCTCGACATTGCGGTCGACCGCAACGCGCTGTTCCGCGTGCTGTTCCCGCGCGGTGACGCGATGCAGGCGGTGAGCGCGTTCCCCCCGGCGATTGCCGGCTACGACAGCGAACTCAAGAACGAGTTCAATCCGGAACGCGCGAAGTTGCTGCTGGAGGAAAACGGATTGGCCGGCAAATTGGAGATCGACCTGTGGGCGCTGCCGATCTCGCGTCCCACCAACCCCAACGGCTTGCTGATGGCGCAGATGATCCAGCAGGACTGGGCGAAGATAGGCGTCAAGGCGACGATCAAGACCTACGAGTGGGGCGAGTACCTGAAGCGCGCCAACAACGGCGAACACCATGTCTACATGAGCGGCTGGTCGGGCGACACCGGCGATGCCGATGACTTTCTGGCGCCGAACCTCACCTGTGCAGCCAGCCGCGGCGGCATCAAGTTCTGCAACGCGGCGTTCGACAAGCTCGTCGAGCAGGGCCGCGCGACGGTCGATCCGGAGAAGCGCAACGCGATCTACCGCGAAGCGCAGGCCATCTTCAAGCGCGAGCGGCCGTGGATCACGATGGCGCATTCGAGCATCTACATTCCGCTGCGAAAGGATGTGAAGGGCTTTGTGATGGCGCCCAACGGCAGCATGGATTTCGAAGGTGTGTGGCGGGAATGAAGGCGTTGCGTATCGAGGACATCGCGGCCCACCCGTCCTTTTGCCGGCTCGACACGATCGCCGGCATCGCTGTCGATCTGCGCTACGCCGGCAGCAACAACTTCGACGGCCGCGTGCTCTACCGCGGCATCGATTGCGCCTGGCTGCGCGTCGAAGCCGCGCAAGGATTGGCTACTTCCGCCGCGTGGCTCGCCGCGCACCATCCAGGCCGGCGCCTGCTCCTGCTCGATGCGCTGCGTCCGCAACGTGTGCAGGAAGAGATCTGGCGCGACGTCAAGGGCACGCCTGCCGCGCGCTATTTCGCCGATCCGGCGCGCGGCTCGATCCACAGCTTCGGCATGGCCGTCGACGTCACGCTGCTGGATGCGCAAGGCGTGGAGCGCGACATGGGCAGCGGCTTCGACGAGATGAGCGTGCGTTCTCATCCGGCACTCGAAGCCGAGCAGCTCGCGGCCGGCAGCATCACGCACGAGCACATCGCGGCGCGCGAGGTGCTGCGCGCCGCGATGCATGCCGGTGGCTTTACCGGCATTCGCACCGAGTGGTGGCACTTCAATCACGGCGACGCCGCACGTGTACGACGCGAGTTCATGCGTGTCGAGTGAGGTCAGTCTGTGACGAGGCGTGTGAATCACGTCCGCTGAGAGCCCGCTCGCTACATGCGTTGACAGTCAATGCACGCAGGCCACTAGGCTGCGGCCATGACTTTGACAGACCGCTCTTCTCCTTCGTCTTTGTGCGCGCAGCTTCGTCTGCGCGTGCTGTTCCTGATGTGTGCGGCCAGCGTCACGGTGGCCGCCTGTGGTGGTGGTGGCGGCAGCAGCGACAGCGGCGACGCCACCGGCAATGCGCCGGCACCTGTTGCCAGTGACGACACCGCGCCGTCGCCACCCGCGAGCCCGCCCACTGCACCGGCGCCAACACCGCCGGCGCCCGGCCCCGCACCGACGCCACCGGCCCCCGGGCCTGCACCGACGCCGTCCCCGGCACCCACCGACAGCGGCCCGGTTGCCGGCAATCCTGCTGGCACCTGCGCCGTGCCGTCTGGCGGCCGGCCCAAAAGCGTGTCTCAACCCACCACCGTCGTCGGCGCCGGCACCGCCGCGAGCTGCACCTCCGCCGCTGTCGTGGCCGCTGTGGCCAACGGCGGCGTCGTCACCTTCAACTGCGGCGCCGACCCGGTGACGATCAACATGGCCGCCACCGCGCGTGTCTTCAACAACAAGCCCGACCTCGTGCTCGACGGCGGCGGCAAGGTCACGTTGTCGGGCGGCGGCGCGCGGCGCATCCTCTACCAGAACAGCTGCGACCAGAACCTGGTGTGGACGTCTCCGAACTGCGACTTCCAGGACTCGCCGAAGACGACGCTGCAGAACATCAGCTTCGTCGATGGCAACTCGAGCGGCCAGGGCTACGGCCTGCAAGAGGTCTATGGCGGCGGCGCCGTGTTCGCACGCGGTGGCCGCCTGTCGATCATCAACTCGCGCTTCTTCCGAAACCAGTGCGAGCCCACCGGCCCCGACCTCGGCGGCGCGGCGGTGCGCGCGCTGGAAATGTCGCGCGCATCGCCGGTGTATGTGGTCAACAGCACCTTCGGCGGCGCCGACGGCTACGGCAATGTCTGCTCCAACGGCGGCGGCTTGTCGAGCATCGATACCTCGTATGCGGTGCTCAACAGCGTCTTCACGCACAACAGGGCCATCGGCGTCGGCGCCAATCCACAGCGCGCCGGCACACCGGGTGGCGGCAACGGCGGCGGCATCTACATGGACGGCAACACCTTCGACCTGTCGCTGTGCGGCACGGTGATGCGCAACAACACGGCCAACGAAGGTGGCGGCGCGATCATCTACGTCAGCAACAACCTCACCGGCACGATGTCGGTGACCGGCTCGACGCTCGC
>JANOEG010000491.1:0-4768 GCA_031413095.1 Burkholderiales bacterium
GCGTTTTGCGCCGGTATCCAGACCTCCAGGTCGTAGGTCCGGCTGGCGCCGAAGCCCATGTCGCCGGTGCTCAGCGCCATCACGCGGTAAGGCAGTTCCAGCTTTTGCAGAATGGCTTCGGCATGCCCCACCATCTCTTCCAAGGCGGCGGCGCTGTGCTCGGGCTGAACCACCTGCACCATCTCGACCTTGTCGAACTGGTGCTGGCGGATCATGCCGCGCGTGTCGCGCCCGCCGCTGCCGGCCTCGCTGCGAAAGCACGGGCTGTGCGCCGTGAGCTTGATCGGCAGTTGCGCGGCATCGAGGATCTGCTCGCGCACGCTGTTGGTCAGGCTGATCTCGCTGGTGCTGATCAGGTACTGCTCGGCCTGCACTTCATCACCGCCACCTTCACTGCCACCTTCACTGCCACGGTAAACCCAGAACATGTCTTCCTTGAACTTGGGCAGCTGCCCGGTGCCTTCCAGGATTTCGCGGTTGACGATGTAGGGCGTGTAGCACTCGGTGTAGCCATGCTCCTGCGTCTGCACATCGAGCATGAACTGCGCGAGCGCGCGGTGCAGGCGCGCCGCGGGGCCGCGCAGGAAGGTGAAGCGCGATCCGCTGAGTTTGGCGCCGGTGTCGAAGTCGATGCCCAGCGCCGGGCCGATGTCCGCGTGGTCGCGCGCGGGGAAATCGAAGCTGCGCGGTGTGCCCCATTTGCGGACTTCGGCGTTGCCGGTTTCATCCGCGCCAACAGGCACGCTGTCGTGCGGCAGGTTCGGCAGGCCCATCAGCATCGCGGCAATCTCGGCTTGCACCGCCTCGCTGCGCGTGGCCGACGCGGTGAGTTCGTCACCGAGGCCGCCGACCTCCGTCATCACCACAGCCACATCGCCGCCCTTGGCCTTCATCTGGCCGATCTGCTTGCTCAGGGCATTGCGCTTGGCTTGCAGCTCTTCGGTGCGGGTCTGGATGCGCTTGCGCTCGGCTTCAAGCGCGGCGTAGCGCTCACGGTCGAGAAAAGCTTGTGGTGTCTTTCGTTTTTCGAGTTGAGCAACCACGCCGTCGAGATCGCGGCGCAGCAAATTGATGTCGAGCATGGAAACGTTTCCTGAAGTGATTGAACAGTCGCGGCGAGTCGAACGACGTCAACTCGAAGATCGCGACGCCGCCACTTCGGCCATCGACTTGTCGCCCAGCCCTTTGGGCAGCGGGAAATGCACAGTCTCGGCCACGCCGTCGAGCTTTCGCACCGCCAGCGCGCCGTACTCGCGCAAACGCGCGATCACCTGCTGCACCAACACGTCGGGCGCCGAGGCCCCGGCGGTGAGGCCGACGCGCACCGCGCCTTCGAACCATTCGCTCTGCAACGCGTCGGCGTCATCGACCATGTAGGCCGGCTTGCCCAGGCGGCCCGCGAGTTCGCGCAGGCGGTTGCTGTTGCTGCTGGTCGGGCTGCCGACGACGATGACGACATCGACCTGAGGCGACAGCACCTTGACTGCATCCTGGCGGTTTTGCGTGGCGTAGCAGATGTCCTGGTGCTTCGGTTCGCGCACCAGCGGAAAGCGGCGCTTGACCGCGGCCAGGATGTCGGCGGTGTCGTCAACGGACAGCGTGGTCTGCGTCACGACGGCGAGCTTGGCCGGATTCTTCACCGGTGCGGTGGCCACGTCGGCCACATCTTCGACGAGGTAGATGCCCTCGTAAAGCTGACCCATCGTGCCCTCGACTTCCGGGTGGCCCTTGTGGCCGATCATCAGGAATTCGTAGCCTTCCCTGTGCAGCTTGGCCACTTCGACATGAACCTTGGTCACCAGCGGGCAGGTCGCGTCGAAGATCGAGAAGCCGCGGTCCTGCGCTTCCTTGCGCACAGCCTGGCTGACGCCGTGCGCCGAGAAGACCAGCGTCGCGCCGGGCGGTACTTCGGTCAGGTCCTCGATGAAGATCGCGCCTTTGGCCTTCAAGTCGTTGACGACGTAGGTGTTGTGCACGATCTCATGGCGCACATAGATCGGCGCGCCGAACTTGGTGAGCGCGCGCTCGACGATCTCGATCGCACGGTCGACGCCGGCGCAAAAGCCGCGGGGTTCCGCAAGCAGTACTTCGTCCATCACAGAACTCCGATCACGTGGACATCGAAGCGCACCTGATGGCCCGCCAGCGGATGGTTGAAGTCGAACAGCAGCCAGTCGTCGCCGACTTCGCGCACGACACCGGCATATGCGCCCTGCCCACCCGGCGTCGGGAATTGCACAACGTCGCCGACGTCGTACGTGGCATCCGGATCGCCGATCTCATGCAACAGCGCGAGCTTCACGCGTTGCAGCAGCTCCGGGTTGCGCTGACCAAAGGCCTCACCGGCTTCCAGCGCAAAGCTCTGCTTCGCGCCTTCCGCCAAACCGATCAAGCGCGCCTCAACCGCCGGCGCCAATTCGCCGGTGCCCAGTGACAGCGTGGCCGGCTTGTCGTTGAAGGTGTTGACCACGTCGGCGCCATCGGGGCCGGCGAGACGGTAGTGAAGGGTCAGGAACGACCCGGGTTGAACTTCGGTCACATCATGGCCTGCGAATAGACTGGTGTCGATTTTACGAGACACGCTGCCGTGACCGGACTGAAGACCCTGCCTGCCGACGCACGGCCCCGCGAGAAGCTGCTCTCACGCGGCGCTGGCGCACTGGCCGATGCCGAACTGCTGGCGCTGATCCTGCGCACCGGACTGGCTGGTCAGGGCGTACTTCAGCTCGCGCAGGCCCTGCTCGACCGTTTTGGCGGCCTGTCGGGTTTGCTGAACGCGCAGGCCGACGACCTGAAAACCATCAAAGGCCTCGGCCCGGCCAAGCGCGCCGAAATTGCCGCCGTGCTCGAAATCGCGCGCCGCGTGTTGGCGCAGGAACTGGCCGAGCAGCCGATGTTCGAACAGGCGCAGGCGGTGAAGGACTACCTGTCCCTGCAACTCGCCGCCCTCGACCACGAAGTTTTCGCGGTGATGTTTCTCGATGCCAGACAACGGTTGATCCGCTTCGAGGTCTTGTTCCGCGGCACGCTGACCCACACCGCGGTGCATCCGCGCGAGGTCGTCAAGCGCGCGCTGGCGCTCAATGCCGGCGCGGTGGTGTTGGCGCACAACCACCCGAGTGGGGCGGCCGAACCCTCGCGCGCCGACGAGCTGATCACGCAGGCCTTGCGCCAGGCGCTGCAACTGGTGGATGTGAAAGTGATCGACCATGTGATCGTCGGCCGCGGCAGCACCGTGTCGTTTGCGGAGCGGGGGTTGTTGTGAGCAGGCGGCCACTCGGCGAACAACTCGGTGCGCTCAAGGTGACACTCGAGCAACGCGCGCGAGAAGAGGCCGCGCGGCGCGAGCGGGAAGCCGAAGCAGCGCGCAGCGAGCAAGCCACACGCGAACAGTTCTCGCGCGAAATCGCACGCACGATCGGCCCCGTGCAGCGATTGCCTGACAAGGGTCGCACGGTTCGCGCACCGGCAGCCGTGGAGCCGATCCCACGCCAGCGCATCGCCGACGAAGCGCAAGCATTGGCCTCGTCACTCTCCGACGACCTGGACGTGACGACGCTGCTCGACACGGATGCCGACCTGGCGTTTCGCCGCGAGGGCATCGGCCCGGACGTGCTGTCGCGCTTGCGCCGTGGGCATTGGAGCGTGCAGCGCCATCTCGACCTGCACGGCATGACGCGCGAAGTGGCGCGCGAGGCGCTGGCGCAATTCATACGCCACGCCGAACGCGATGGCCTGCGTTGCGTGCGCGTCATCCACGGCAAAGGCAACGGCTCACCGGGTCGAGAGCCGGTGTTGAAGGGCAAGGTGCGGGCGTGGCTGGTGCAGAAGAACGAGGTGCTCGCGTTTGCGCAGGCGAGTGCGCAGGACGGTGGTCACGGCGCGGTGCTGGTGTTGCTGCGCGGGTGACTCAGCCGC
Organism: Burkholderiales bacterium; assembly: GCA_031413095.1. Lineage (GTDB taxonomy): Bacteria > Pseudomonadota > Gammaproteobacteria > Burkholderiales > Burkholderiaceae_C > CADEEN01. The sequence goes on from JANOEG010000491.1 coordinate 3,919, forward strand.
CGCGATTGCGCATCCAGTCGGCGGTGTTGGCAAATGCGGCCGTGAGTCGCTCTTGCAGCGCCGCATCGAGTTCGCACTCGCGCATGGCCTGCTGCATGCACGCCATCCACTGATCGCGCTCGGCAATGCCGATCTCGTACGGCAGATGCCGCGCCCGCAGCCGCGGGTGGCCGAAGCGCTGCTGGTACAGATCCGGGCCACCGAGCCAGCCGCTGAGGAACATGTAAAGCTTGTCGCGCGAACCGTCGAGCGAGCTCGGGTGCAGCGTGCGGATGCCGGCATACGCCGGCTCCAGGTCCATCAGGTCGTAGAAGCGATCGATGAGTGCGCGCACGGCGTCGGCGCCGCCGACGGCGTCAAACGCGGTGGTTTCACTTGCGGGCATGCCCCATTTTCGCAGCCACGGCGGCGACAGCCTGCGCCGCCGGCGAGCCGGGGAAGGCTTCGCTGAGCAATTGTCGTTTGCGCACAGCATCCCGCACCGACGCATCCGACGGCACGTCGCCGATCAATTCCAGCGTCAGCGGAACATCGAGACCGGGGCTGACGTAGCGGTCGATCACCTGCTGCAACTGCGCGGTGACGCTGCGGGCGTCGGTGCCTGGCACCCGTTGGTTGACGACAACGCGGATCGCTCGCCGCTTTTGCGCCGCGGCGAGGACTTTGATCGTGGCGTAAGCATCGGTCATCGACGTCGGCTCCGGCGTGACGACGATGATGACTTCGTCGGCCAGCGACACGGTGTAGAGCACGACGTCGGAGATGCCGGCGCCGGTGTCGAGCAGCACGCGGTCGAAACGCGGCGCGACGGCGTTGATCGTTTCGATAAGTTTGTCCTGCACCTCGGGCG
>JANOEG010000492.1:0-6891 GCA_031413095.1 Burkholderiales bacterium
GGCGTTGGCGCTGCTGCCGCCGCTGTTCACCGCTGTCGCCGGCGTGCTGCTGGAGCGGCATGAAGCGCGTGCGGTGGCCAGTGCTCTGGCGTGGACGATGGGTCGCCATGGCGCCGAGGCGCAGGGCACGTCACTGCAGACGCTGCTGAACACGGGCGTCGAGGGCTCCTACCAATGGCGCGAAGCCCTCGCAGCCGATGGCAGCGTGCTGGCCGAAGCCGGCCGTCCCCAGGCTTCCGCGCGCCTGTTGATTAGTGCCACGGTGCCGGTCGGGGGAATGGGTCCGGTGGCGGCTGTTCGCGTCTGCGAATCGCTGGTTGAAGTTCTGCAAGCGACAGCGCTGGTGGCTGCGCTGTCGCTCGGCGCGACGCTGCTGACCTGGCAGCTCTTCGTCCGCCGCTCGGTGGGCGTGCTGCGCAAGGCCGAAGGGCGTTTGCGTTCGATCACGATGATCGACCCGCTGACGGGATTGCTCAACCGCGCTGGCTTGCGCCAGCGCCTGCAGCGCGGGCTCGATGCCGAACGGCATGCCGGCGCACGGCGGGTTGGCGTGCTGCTGATCGACCTCGACCGCTTCCGCCTGATCAATGAGTCTTTCGGCCAGCGTGGCGGCGACCAGTTGCTGCGCGCGGTGGCGGCACGCATCCGCGGCGCGTTGCAAGGCAATGATGCCGCGGCGCGGCTGGGCGGCGACCAGTTTGCCGTCTATTCGCCGACCCTCGCCGGTGCCCAGGCCGCTGCGGTGATGGCGCGCAACCTGTTGCGCGCGATCGAACCGGCGCTGGTGATCGCGCAGCGCCAGACGCAGGTCAGTGTGTCGATCGGCATTGCGCTGGCTGGAGCAGACGGCGAAAGCGCCGCACCAGATCAACTGTTGGCCCACGCCGATGCGGCGATGCGCGCTGCCAAGTCGGGCGGCGGCGGCCGCCACCGGGTCTTCGAAGCGTCGATGATCGTCAACACGCAGCAACAGCTCGATCTCGACATGGCGTTGCGGCGCGCGCTGCAGGGCGGTGAATTCGAACTCGCGTTTCAGCCGATCATGGCGGCTGACGGCAGCGCAATCGAGTCCGTCGAGGCGCTGCTGCGCTGGAACGACCCGGCACGCGGCGTCATCTCGCCGGGAGAGTTCATCCCGGTGCTCGAACAGACCGGGCTGATCGTGCCGGTGGGGCAATGGGTGTTGCGTGAGGCCTGCAAGCGCGTGCAAGGCTGGACGGCGCATGGCGCCAAACCGGTGACGCTGTCGGTCAACGTCTCGCCGATCCAGTTCGCCGAGCCCGACTTCGTGCGCCACGTTTTCATGGCGCTCGAAGCCACCGGATTTCCGGCGCGACAACTGCAGCTGGAAGTGACCGAAGGCCTGCTGCTCGATCCGACGCGCGACAGCTTGAGCAAGATGGACGCGCTGGTCGATGCCGGTGTGCGCCTGGCGATCGACGATTTCGGCATGGGCTATTCGTCGCTGGCCTACCTGAAGCGCTTCCGCCTGCACTCGCTGAAGATCGACCGCATGTTCGTGCGCGACGTGCCCAAGCTGCGTCAGGACACGGCGATCGTGCGCGCCATCGTCGAGCTCGCGCACGCGCTGGAGCTGCATGTCACCGCCGAAGGCGTGGAGACGGCCGAGCAGCATGAAGCGCTGCAGGCGTTGGGCTGCGACTCGATGCAGGGTTTCCTGTTCGCGCGGCCGATGCCGGCGGAGGCGATGCGAGATCGGCTGTTGCTCGAAGGCGTGGTCGATGCGGCCCAAGCGGCGCCGTCCGACTGGTCAACGACGATGGCGGCTCAGTTGAACATCGGTTTGCACGCCTGACCTGACAGCCCCAAGCTCGCTTCGCTCGCGTCCCCCGAGGGGAGCTCAGGCCGCTTGGGAGCGGCCCGGCGCTGGCCTGATTCCGCCTTGTGACTCGCTCATGGCACCATCGCGCCATGAGCATTTCAACGATGGCGCCGCCGCTGACCGCGGCCGATGAGGTGGATAGCGCGCTCGTGCAGCGCGGTTTTGCGGTTGTCGACACGACGCAGTTGCAAACGCTGTTGGGCGTCATGCCTGGCGTGGCCGAACGTGCGCTGGCCAGTTGGGCAACCTACTGGAGCCGCCTGTCACCCGACCAGTACCTGCGTGATGGTGGACGCTACCGGCAGCGCCGCCACGGCTCGTTCGTGGTCGAGGGCGACAGCGTGACGCCGGCGCCGCACCGCGCGCACTGGCAGCCGGTGGAATACAACGCTTTGCACGGTGGCATCGAGCGCTGGTTCCAGCCGCTGGAGACAAGCCTCGTTGCCGACCCGCTGTGGCAGCGCTTGGTGTTGATGCTGGCGCAGCGCGCCAACACGATTCGCGGAACGCGAACCTGGTACACCGAAGCGCACCAGTTCCGCATCGACACGGCTGGCGGCATCGGCCGGCCGACGCCGGAAGGCGCGCACCGTGACGGCGTCGATCTTGTCGCAGTGATGCTGATGGCGCGCAACGGCGTGAAGGGCGGCGAGACGCGTGTCTTCGACGCTGACGGTCCGGCCGGTCAGCGCTTCACGATGAGCCAGCCGGGGCAGATGCTGCTGCTCGACGACGCGCGTGTGATCCACGAGAGCACGCCGATCCAGCCGACGGAGGCCAACCGCGTCGGCCACCGCGACACGCTGGTGATCACGTTGCGCGCGGGGGCGTTTCAGGGGCCGTGACGTCGTTCTTCAGCTTGGCGACCGCGTCTGCTTTCGGCAAGTACTGCGGCGACGTGAGACCCATCGAGACGTAGATGCTCGTCACTGCCTCGACGCCCACATCGGCGGGCGTGATCCAGTGCTCCGGCACGTACAGCAGGCCGCCGCCCACGGGCACCGGCGCTGTCGGGATCAGCACCGCGACGCAGCGCTGACCATTGATCATCACCGGCGTGTCGCTGCCGAGCAGCGCCAGCGCCACGCTGTTGCCTTCGGCCTGCGGCCCGCCGAAGTGGCACCAGACGGCGCTCATCGACTTCATGCCGTCGCCGTTCTCGTCCTGGGCACGCACGAGACCGACCATGCGCTTCATCAAGTCGTACACCGTGCCCACGACTGGAATGCGCAACAGCAAGCCGTTGACCACCGAGGCGAAGCTGCGCTGCAGCCCGGCTTCGACGAGCAGGCCGAGGCCGAAGATCACCGCGGCAACGATGGCCACGCCGATCGCATAGCCCACGACCTGCGACGCCCCAACGCCGAGGCCGATCGAGACCAGGACGCCGCCGACCGCGCTCTCCGGCCCCAGCCAGCGGATCAGGAAGCCGGCTGCCCAGGCGAAGATCAAGGCCGTGGCCGCGAGCGGCAGCGCTGCCAGCGCGCCGGTGACGAAGACGCGCAACAGCGTGCGCAGCGGTTTGAAGGCCATGGGCTGCGCATCATACGGACGCGCGAGCCGTTCTCAGGCCAGCGCCGGGCCGCTCCCAAGCGTCGGCCTGAGCCTCCCCTCGGGGGAGTGCGCGCGCGGCGCGCGAGGGGTGGTCACATCACGTCGTCACCGCGAGGATCACGTCCGACGCTTTGACGAGCGCGGTGGCGCGAACGCCCGTGGTCAGGCCGAGAGAACGCACACTGTCCTGAGTGACGATGGCGACCACGCGGTCACCGCCGTCGAAGTCGAGCACGACTTCGCTGTTGACAGCGCCCGGCGTGACGCTGGCGACGACGCCGGGCCACTGGTTGCGCGCCGAGACCTTGGCGCCTTCGAGGCCGGTCGCCAGCAGCACGCTCGAGGCCTTGATCAGCGCGATCGCGGGCTGCCCGGTGCGCAGGCCCAGCACAGCGGTGCTGTCGTGCGTGATGATGGCGACGACGCGTTGCCGGCCCGGCAGCGTCAGCTCGACCTCGTCGTTGACGGCACCGCTGCGCACGGCGGTGACGGTGCCGAGCCACTGGTTGCGGGCGGTGGTCTTCATGTTGAGCACTTTCAGCAGCGAAAAATCGGTGTCGAGGTCGGCCGCGCTCTCGGTCAGCAGGGCGACGAAGCGCTGGTGTGCCGCATCGAGCTGGGCGTAGCGTTCGATCAGCTTCGTGCCGCGCTCGGTCAGCCGCGTCGAGCCGCCGCCGCGTCCGCCGGTGGTTCGCTCGACCAGCGCTTGCCCCGATGCGCGATTCATCGCGTCGATCGCATCCCACGCCGCCTTGTAGCTCATGCCGTAGGCCTTGGCCGCGGCGGTGATCGAGCCGTGTTCGGCCACTGCGCGCAGCAACTCGATGCGGCCATGCCCGCCCAGGTTGCGCCCGCCGGCAGTGAGCCAGAGCGAACCACCGAGTGCGAGCGGCGGCGCAGCACTGCGGCGGGCGCGGGTGCTCACGCTGCGCGCTCCTCGTCACTCGCCAAGACCTGCCCAGCGACCATTGTCACCACCTCGTCGGCCAGTACCGCCAAGTCATCCTCGTCATGCGTGATCAACAGCATCGGCAGATTCAACTGCGCCTGCAGGTCGCGCAGCTCGTCGCGCAGGCGCAGGCGCAGGGGCCGGTCGAGTGCCGCAAAGGGTTCGTCGAGCAGCAGCGCCACCGGGTCATGGACCAGCGCGCGCGCCAGCGCGGTGCGCTGGCGCTGGCCGCCGGAGAGCTGATGCGGGTACAGCGAGGTCACTTCTTGGAGATGGAAGTCGGCGATCCAGCGTTGCACCGTCGCGTCGTCGATCGTGCGCGGCGGGTTGAGCCAGCCGCTGCGCCGTGCGAAGGCGATATTCTGGCGCACCGTGAGGTGCGGGAACAGTGCGTAGTCCTGGAACACAGTGCCCAGTCGGCGCTGCTGCGGCGACCACTGCAGGGCGGTGGCGCTGTCGTAGAGCATGCGCCCGTTGATGGCGACGCGACCAGCGTCGGGCCGTGAGATGCCGGCGATCATCTTCAGCGTCTGCGTCTTGCCGGCGCCCGACGGACCGAACAGGACCAGGCGGCGCGCGGCGCTGGCAAAACGCACGTCGAGGTCGAAGCGGGTCTGTTCATGTTGCAGCCGCTTGCGCAAGGCAATGTCCCAGATCACACCACGCCGCCCTTCAGGCGCGCGCCGGCACGCGGCCGGGCACGAGACGTCCGGCCGCCAGCAGCACGGCGATGCAGACGATCGATGTCAGCAGCACCAGAAAATTGGCGACGTCGTCGCGGCCGGCCTGCACCGCCTCGTAGACCGCGATCGACAGCGTCTGCGTCTTGCCAACGATGCTGCCGGCCACCATCAACGTGGCGCCGAACTCGCCAAGCGCGCGTGCGAACGACAACAACAGACCGGCCAGGATGCCGCGCCAGGCCAGCGGCAGGCTGACACGGAAGAACACCGCCAGCTCGCCGATGCCCAGCGTGCGCGCCGCGTCCTCGAGCTGCGGATCGACCGTTTCGAAGGCGGCGCGCGAAGCCTTGAAGACAAGCGGGAAGGCCACCACCGACGCGGCGATCACGGCGGCCTGCCAGGTGAAGATCAGTCGGATGCCGAAGGTCTGCAGCAGCCAGGCGCCGATCACGCCCTGGCTGCCGATCAGCACCAGCAGGTAGTAGCCGAGCACCGTCGGCGGCATCACCATCGGCAGCGTGAACGCGGCGTCGAGCAGGTCGCGCCCCGGAAAGCGCCAGCGCGCCAGCGCATAGCCGACCGCCACGCCAAACACGAGATTGATGGACGTCGCCCAGCCCGCGACCTTGAGCGTCAATGCGAGCGCGACCCATGCTCCCTCCATCGCGCGCTGCCTGGCCGTTCAGGGGCTGCCGAAGCCGTACTTCGCGAGCACGGCCTTGGCGGGTGGCGTGAACAGGAAGGCCACGAACTGTCGCGCGCCCGCGGCGTTCGGCGCCCCCGCCAGCACCGCCAGCGGGTACAGGATCGGCTTGGTGGTGGGTACGGTGAAGGCGATGCGCACCTTGTCGGGCATCAGCGCGGCGTCGGTGGCGTAAACGAAGCCAGCGTCGACTTCCGCGCGCGCCACGTAGTCGAGCGCCTGGCGTACGTTGTTGGCGCCGATCATCTTCGGCTCGATCGCAGTCCACAGCTTGGCCGCTTCGAGCACGCCTTGGGTGTAGCGGCCCACCGGTACGCTGGCGGGCAGGCCGATGGCAATGCGCGCCACGCCGGGCTGGCTCAGGTCGGCCAGGGACTTCGGCATCGCGCCAGCGCCTGCCGGCACGATCACCACCAGCCTGTTGGAGACGAAGTCCTTGCGCTCGGACGGCTCGACCAGCTTCTGAGCCTGCGCCTGGTCCATCGTTTCCTGGTCGGCGCTGACGAACACATCGGCTGGCGCGCCCTTGGCGATCTGCTGCAGCAGCGCACCGGAGGCGCCGAAGTTGAACTGCAGCTTGGTGCCTGGATGTGCCGCCTCGAACAGCGGCGCGATGTCGCGAAAGGCGTTGGTCAGGCTGGCCGCGGTCTGTACCGTCACGTCGGCCGCCAGCGCGCCGACGCTGAACAGACTCGCTGTCAACAGAGCGAGGACTTTCGTCATGGTAAGACGACTATAACGCTGTCCGAAATCGTTTCAATTCAAGACTGGAGCCAGCGCAATTTCAGCGGCTATACGACGAGGTCTTGAACGGACGGCCCGGCCGGTCGATCACCGCACGCCGAGCACGGGCTTCGTGGGGTTGTCTTCATCCACCTCTTCGCCGAGGAAGCCGCCACTCTGGTGTTCCCACAGCCGCGCGTAGATGCCACCGGCCGCCAGCAGTTCGCGGTGCGTGCCTTGTTCGACGATGCGGCCTTTGTCCATCACGATCAGACGGTCCATAGCGGCAATGGTGGACAGGCGGTGCGCGATGGCGACGACGGTCTTGCCTTGCATCAGCTTGTACAGGCTCTGCTGGATGGCGGCTTCGACTTCGCTGTCGAGCGCGCTGGTGGCTTCGTCGAGCAGCAGGATCGGCGCGTCCTTCAACATCACG
>JANOEG010000493.1:0-3372 GCA_031413095.1 Burkholderiales bacterium
GTAGGCGGGCTGCGTGCAATCGACGAAGCAGCGTGGCAGCGCAGCCCAGCGCGCCCCGTCGAAATGCAGCGGCACGCGGTACATGCCGAAAGGGTGCGGCACGTGGCGGCGCAGCAGCCAGGCACGGTCTTCGTCGTTCAAACCGAAGCCGTTCGGGTCTGGAGGCGGCAGTGCGTTGTCATGCGCCTTCGCAGCGGCCAAGCGCATCTGCACGATCTCGGGCGGATGGCTGGCCCCCCAGCCTTCACCGGGCAACGGCACCATGGCATCGACATAGACGAGCTGCTTCAAATGACCCTTGTCGCGCGCCATCAGGGCGTCGGCCACGCCGGTGATGACCAAGCCACCGTAGCTGTGGCCGACGAGCACGATGTCGCGCAACTCTTCGGCCTCGATCAGGCCGAGCACGTCATTGATGTGGTCTTGCAGCGAGATGTCGGCGCGCCTCAAGTGCGCACGCTCGCCGTCACCGGTCAGCGTCACCGCGTGCGCTTCGTGCCCGGCAGTGCGCAGCGGGCCGAGAATGCGCCGCCAGATCCAGGCCCCACCCCAGGCGCCGTGAACGAGAACGAACGTGCTCACTGGACTTTCCTCCAAGCTGCGCGCTCCGGGATGAGCGCTTTGGAGCGGCCATGCGCGCTCATGGACTTCACTGTAGCGCGCATGCGGGCATTCCCCATGGGCAGGGCCGCGCCAGACGCTAACCTGCACGACCCGTACCCATCTAATTGATACAGGAGACCTTCATGAAGCGCAGGCAACTGGTCCGTTCTCTCGCCGCCGTAGCCGCCGTGCCGTTGATCGGCAGCGTGCGAGCCCAGGCGGTCACGCTGCACGGTGCTGTGCAGTTCAACGACGACCACGCATTCAACAAGGCCCTGCTGAAGTTCGAGGAGCTGGTCAAGCAGTACTACGGCAAGCCGATCAACTTCGTGCTGCATCGCAACAGCGAGCTCGGCCTCGAAAAGCAGTACTTCGAATACATGGCGCAGGGCAAGGCGGTCGACTACGGCATCGTCTCGCCGGCGCACATGAGCACCTTCTCCAAGGCCGCGCCCTTCATCGACGCACCCTTCCTGTTCCGCGACATCGCGCACTGGAACAAGGTGCTCGACGCCGACCTGCTGAAGCCGATCGCCGACGAGGTGGCCAAGAACGCGGAAGTGATGCTGATCGGCTACGCCGGCGGCGGCACGCGCAACATCTTCGTCAACAAGCCGGTACGCAACCTGGCCGAGATGAAGGGTTTGAAGGTTCGCGTGCAGGGTGCGCCGATCTGGAGCCGCACCTTCGGCGCCATCGGCATGAGCCCGACGGTGATCGCCTACAACGAGGTCTACAACGCGATCCAGAACAACGTCATTGCGGCCGGCGAGAACGAGGCTGCTGGCGTCGAGGCGATGAAGTTCTTCGAGGTGGCGCCGCACTTGGCGATGACGCAACACGCGATCACGATCCGGCCGATCTGCTTTTCTGGCAAAACCTACGCCAAGCTGCCACCCGAGCTGCAGGCGGCGATCGTCAAGGCTGGCAAGGAAGCCGGCGCCTACGGCCGGCAGATCGAGTCGGGCGAGGACACGGCCAAGCTCGAAGCGCTCGAGAAGGGCAACAAGCTCAAGCGCGTGATCTTCACCGAGCGCGACGCGATGAAGAAGCTGGCCGACCCGGTGATGGAAGCCTACGCCAAGGAAGTGGGCGCCGAGGCGATCTACGCCAAGATCAAGGCGCTTTGACCGTCACGCCAACCTGAGACACGACGGCGACGTTGTCCACGTCGCCGTTCTTTTTGCATGAGCACCTTGCTGAAAATTCTCGGCCGCTTCTCGGCCGCCTACGGCCGTCTGCTGTCGATGCTGCTCGCGGCGTCGGTGGCGATCATCATCATCCCGGTCAGCCTGCAGATCTTCTCGCGCTATACGAGCCTGATCCCGAGCTACATCTGGACCGAGGAGATGGCGCGCTTCCTGTTCGTCTGGATGATCATGATCGGTGCGATGGTCGGCATCCGCGAGAGCACGCATTTCGACGTCGATGTCTGGCCGCAGCTCGGCGCCCGCGCCAATGCGCTGCTGAAGGTCATCGGCAGCGTCTTCATCCTGGCCTTCGCGCTGGTGTTCGTGTGGTGGGGCTGGGAGTTCACGCGCTTCGCCTTCAAGCGCTTCTCCGAGCTGGCCGAGCTGCCGCTGTGGATGATCCACATCGCCTGGCCGCTGACCGGTGTGACTTGGCTGCTGTTCCAGGGCGAGCACCTGCTGCGCGCGATCCGGGTGTTGCAGGGCCGTGACGAGGCGGCGGCATGACCGCCGCCACACTCGATCCATCCACCGCCGCGACCGTCCTCTTCGGCATCTTCTTCGGCCTGATGTTCCTGCGCGTCCCGATCGCCTTCGCGCTCGGCCTAGCCTGCCTGCCGATCTTCGTCATCGAGGACCGGCTGTCGCCGCAGAACCTGATCCAGGAGACCTTCAACGCCTACAACTCCTTCATCCTGCTGGCGGTGCCGTTCTTCCTGCTCACCGCCAACCTGATGGGCGTGGGCGGCATCACCGACCGCCTGGTGCGGTTCTCGCGCGCGCTGGTGGGGCACTTCCCGGGCGGGCTGGCGCAGGTCAACGTCGTGCTGTCGATCTTCTTCGCCGGCGTGTCGGGTTCTTCTACGGCCGACGCGGCGAGCCAGGGCAAGATCTTCATCGAGGCGCAGGTCAAGGAAGGCTACGACGTCAGCTTCTCGGTCGCGATCACCGCGGTCTCGGCAGTGTTGGCGGTGATCATCCCGCCGTCGATCCTGATGATCGTCTGGGGCGGCGTGCTGACGGTGTCGATCGGCGCGCTGATGCTGGCCGGCATCATCCCCGGGCTGTTGATCGGCCTGGCGCAGATGGCGACCGTGCACGCCTATGCCAAGCGGCGCGGCTACCCCACGTACACGCGAGCCACGCTCAAGGAAGTCTTCGTCTCGGCCATGGTGTCGCTGCCGGCGCTGTACACGCCTTTCATCATCATCGGCGGCAAGATCTTCGGCTGGTTCACCGCCACCGAATCGGCCTGCGTGGCGGTCCTCTATTCAGCGGTGCTGTCGACTGTAGTCTACCGCGAGATAGGTGCGCGCCAGCTCTACAACGCTCTGCTCGACACCGGCCGACTGGCGGCCGTGGCGCTGTTCTGCATCGGCACGGCCAGCGCTTTCGGCTGGCTGCTGGCCTACTACAGGATCCCACAGGAGCTGCTGGCCAACGTCACGACCTGGGGCATGGGACCGATCGGCGTCGGCATGTTCATCGCCTTCGTGTTCCTGGTCGTCGGCTGCTTCCTCGATGCCATCCCGGCCATCATCATCGTCGGCACGGTGCTGGAGCCGCTCGCCAAGTCAGC
>JANOEG010000494.1:0-2417 GCA_031413095.1 Burkholderiales bacterium
GGGGTCGTAGTCCTTGAATCCCAACTCGATCAGCGTCGGCACGTCGGGCATCGCCACGTGCCGGCGAGTTCCCGTCTGAGCCAGCAATCGTGCACGACCGGACCACAGCGCCGGCTCGACAGTGGCGTAGTCCATCAATGCGAACTGCACCTCGCCCCCCATCACGGCGCTCATCAGCGGTGCGCCGCCACGGAACGGAACATGGACGATGTCGATGCCGGTGAGCGCCTTGAACCGTTCGGTCTGGACGTGGTTGGTACTGCCGATGCCCGAACTCGCGTAGTTCAACTGTCCGGGACGGCTGCGTGCCAGCGCGATGAACTCCGGGAGCGTCGGCGCCGCCAAAGCGCTCGGCACGACGAGGACACCTGCCGTGCGCAAGGCCAACCCGATGGGCTGCAGGTCACGAGCCGGGTCTACGCGTGCCGATTTCTGCGTCAGCGGCGCCAGCACATGGTTGCTCGTGGGCGTCATCAGCAGCGTGTAGCTATCGGCGGGCGCATCCGCCACCGCCTGCGTGCCGATGAGGCCCGCCGCGCCGGGGCGGTTGTCAACCACCACGGTCTGCCGCAGATCGGACTGCAGTCCGTCGGCCATCAGCCGCGCGACGATGTCGGTCAACCCGCCTGGCGGCGCGGGTACCACGAGACGCACCGGCTTCGACGGAAAGGCGTCCTGGCTCCAGGCCGGCGCGGCAGCCAAGGCAGCCATGACGCGCAGCACGTGCCGGCGCGTGGCCGGGTCGCAGGTGAGGCGTGTCATCAATCCACCGTGATGTTGTTCGAACGGATGACCCGTGCCCAGGCGCTGGCGTCAGCGGCCAGGAACTGGCGGAATTCGGCCGATGACCCGCCCGCAGGCACCAGCCCATAGCCGGTCAGCGTGCCACGGAAGTCGGGCGATCCGACGATGCGCTGCGAGTGGTCGACGATCGCCGACACGATGTCTTCCGGCGTACCCCTGGGGGCGAACACGCCATGCCACGACTCGCCCACGAAACCGGGGAAGCTGTCGGCCAGCGGGGTGACGTCGGCCAGCGCCTCGACCCGGTGGGCGCTGGAGATGCCCAGAGCGCGCACCCTGCCGCCCTTGAGATTGGCGATCGTCGTCGTGCTGGCGTCGAAGGCCACGTCGATGCGCTGGGCGATCAGGTCGGGAAGGTAGTTCTCCTTGTACGGCACATGTGTCATCGTCAATCCAGCCGCGTTCAGCAGGCGCGCCATGATCACGTGCGGCGAGGTTCCGATGCCTGGGCTGGCGTAGTTCAACGCGCCCGGACGTGACTTGCCTTCGCGCACCAGGTCTTCGAGGCTGCGGATCTTGGAGTCCGCCGAGACGAGCAGCACGAAGGGGACCGACAGGATGCGCGTCAGCGGCACGAAGTCATCGAGCTTGTACGGCAGGCTGCGGTAGACGTAGGGGTTGATCGAGAAGGTGTTGTTGACGGTCCAGAACAGCGTGTAGCCATCTGCGGGCGCAGCCGCCACGGCCTGTGCGGCAATGATGGTGCCCGCGCCGGGCCGGTTCTCCACCACCACCGACTGGCCGGTGGACTTCGCGAAGCGTTCGCTCCACAGGCGCGCGATCACGTCGGGTGACGTGCCGGCCGGGAATGGCACGATCAGCCGCACCGGCTTGGACGGGTAGCGCGACTGTGCAAATGCCGCGGAGGTCAGCGCCAGGCCGGCGCCGGTGACCAGGAACGCGCGGCGCGCCAGGGTTCGTGCGTGAGCAGGTTCAGACATTGATCGGCTCCTCGAAAATGGCAACGGCCCGCGTCCAGCCCGCCGACGCGCCGCGGATCTTGTGCGGGAAGCAACTGATCGTGAAGCCGTGGGGTGGCAGCGCCTCCAGGTTGTGCAGCTTCTCGAGGTGGCAGTAGCCGATGTCGCGGCCGGCCTTGTGGCCCTCCCAGATCAGCGCCTTGTTGCCGGTCTCGGCCACCTTCTTGGCGGTGTAGCTGAACGGCGCATCCCAGCTCCACGCATCGGTGCCGGTCAGGCGCACGCCGCGCTCCAGCAGGTACATCGTGGCCTCGTAGCCCATGCCGCAACCGGCGCCGAGGTAGTCGTTGTTCCCGTAGCGCGATCCGGCACGCGTGTTGACCACGACGATGTCCAGCGGCTGAAGCTCGTGGTCGATGCGCTTCAATTCGGCCTCGACATCGGCCGCGGTGGCGACATAGCCGTCGGGGAAGTGGCGGAAATCCAGCTTCACGCCGCTTTGGAAGCACCACTCCAGCGGCACCTGGTCGATGGTGATCGACGGGCGACTGCCGCCGTTCTTGGCATCCTGGGTCGAATGGAAGTGCCAGGGCGCGTCGAGGTGCGTGCCGTTGTGCGTCGTCAGCGTCACCCATTCCGCGGCAGCGGCCTCACCGCCCGGGTAGTCCTCGGGCTTCGTGCCCGGGAGCATGG
>JANOEG010000495.1:0-4799 GCA_031413095.1 Burkholderiales bacterium
GGGCAGGCCCTGCTGCACGAGCAGCGCGATGGCGACGATCAGCAGCGCGTTGTCGGCCAGCGCCGAGGCAAACTGCGCCCCGATCAGCAGGCCGAAACGCGGCGGCATCGGCGCTATCGCGCTTTCAACAGCTCGGGCACATGCAGAAGGATGAACTCGTTGTCATCCTGCTTGCCGAGTGCGTGGCTCATCGCGTGCGCGCAGCCGGTGCCGACGATGCGGCGTTCGCTGCCCGCCGCATCGACAGTGCGCCTGACACCTTCATCTGCGCTTTTGCCGAAAGAACGACAGGGCGCGAAAGAGGTTTCATCGACAGCCCTCGGCATGTGTTGCTAAAGACGACGAGCATGACTATGCCGCGTGAACAGCGCGTGACAAGGCGGCTCATCAACGTTCATGCGCGGGACATGGCGCTGTCACGCACGAGGCGGACCATTCGAACGATCCCGACAGCAACGCAAAGGCCGCGCAATGAAGACCCCCCGCAACCCGAGCATGGACATCGTGCAGCAGATCGAAGAGCTGTTTCAGGCCCATGGCGCGAGCCGCTATGACGGCGCGCGCGCGGAGCCGGTAACGGCGCGCGATCATGCCTTGCAGTGCGCGCAGTTGGCCGAGTGGGCTGACGCACCAGCGCCGCTGGTGGCGGCCGCGTTGCTGCATGACATTGGCCACTTCATCGCACCGGACGCTGCGCTGCAGCCGCTGGACGATGTGCATGAGCTGCGTGCGCTCGGCTTTCTGGTCTCGAACTTCGGCCCTGAAGTGGTCGAACCGATCCGCCTGCATGTGCAGGCCAAGCGCTACCTGGTGACGGTGGATCCCGGCTACGCGAGCACCCTGTCGGCCGCATCGGCGCACACGCTGCGACTGCAGGGCGGGCCGATGTCGCCCGATGAACTGCACCTGTTCGACATCCTGCCCCACAGCGCTGAGGCCCTGGCGCTCCGGCGCTGGGACGATCTCGCCAAGCAGCCCGGGCGCCAGACGCCGCCGCTGAGCTACTACCTGATGCTGCTCGAGTCGGTGCGCCTGCAGCCGCAAGAAGCGCCGCTCATGGTCATCGGCACCCAGTGAACCGAACTCAGTACACCTCGGGCACAAACATCTCTGCCGGCACCGGCCGCCGCAGGTAGTCGGCATGGCGCACGCGTTCGGGCAGCTCGATGGTCGGCTTGGCCACTGGCTCGTACGGCATCAGCGACAACAGGTGCGAAATGCAGTTCAGCCGCGCCTTCTTCTTGTCCACCGCCTGCACCACCCACCACGGCGCCTCGGCGATGTGCGTGCGCTCGAGCATCGCTTCCTTGGCCTTGGTGTAGTCCTCCCAGCGGCTGCGGCTCTCCAGATCCATCGGTGAAAATTTCCACTGTTTGAGCGGGTCGTGCAGGCGGCCGAGGAAGCGCATGTGCTGCTCCTCGTCGGTGATCGAGAACCAGTACTTGACGACGCGGATGCCGCTCCTGACCAGCATGCGCTCGAACTCGGGCACCGAGCGGAAGAACTCTTCGACGTCGTCTTCGCTGCAAAAGCCCATAACACGCTCGACGCCAGCGCGGTTGTACCAGCTGCGATCGAAGAGCACGATCTCGCCGCCCGCGGGCAGGTGCGTGATGTAGCGCTGGAAGTACCACTGCGTGCGCTCGCGGTCGTTCGGCGCCGGCAGCGCGACAACGCGGCAGACGCGCGGGTTCAGGCGCTGCGTGATGCGCTTGATGACACCGCCCTTGCCCGCCGAGTCGCGGCCTTCGAACAGCACCACCACGCGCTCCTTGGTGTGCGAGACCCAGTCTTGCAGCTTGACCAACTCGCGTTGCAAGCGGAACAACTCGCGAAAGTAGGCCTTGCGCTGGGCGCGGCGCTCTTCGGTGTCCTCGCCCGTCAGCGCATCGACCTGGCGATCTTCGAACTCCAGTTCGTACTCTTCGTCGTTGCTGTCGAGCCAGTCTTCCGCCATGCGGCGCATGAGTTGTTGCTGTTCGTCGGAATTCGAGTCTGTGGTCATGTTTGGGGCCCAATGGTTCGACCCATCACTGTGCCGGCGGCAGATGACAATTCGGTGATGGCGGTTTTCACAGCACGGTCACGTCTATCGGGCACGGTGGCAAAGCATCAACCAAGCCGGAAGGACGCGACATGCAAACCAAACCCGAGCGTGACATCGAAAAGGCCTACTCCAACACCGAGTTCGCGGCCAAACTGCGTCGCCTGGCCGACGCGGTGGAAGGCGGCGAACGGTTCGAGATTCAGATTGCCGGCGAGCGCATTTACGTTCCCGCCGCCGCGCGATTCACGATCGAACATGAGCGTGAAGGTGGCGAGGAGGAGATCGAGTTTCAGATCAGCTGGGTCAACGACTGACCGTCTGCGCTCTCCGAGTGGCGCGCCGCATCACTGCATGAACCAGCCGTGGCTGACGACCATCGACTGGCCGGTCAGCGCGTTCGATCCGAAGCTCGCAAACAGCAGCGCCACCTGAGCCACGTCGTCGACGGTCGTGAACTCGCCGTCCACTGTTTCCTTCAGCATGACGCTGCGAATGACCTCGGCCTCACTGATGCCAAGGGCCTGCGCCTGCTCCGGGATCTGCTTGTCCACCAGGGGCGTGCGGACGAAGCCGGGGCAGATGACGTTGGCGCGCACGCCATGCTCAGCGCCTTCCTTGGCCACCACCTTGCACAGGCCGATCAGGCCGTGCTTGGCCGTCACATAGGCCGCTTTGAGCTTCGACGCTTCTTTCGAATGCACGGATCCCATGTAGATGACGCTGCCGCCGCGGCCGCTGGCGTACATGGTCGGCAGGCAAGCCTTGGTGATGAGGAACGCACCGTCGAGGTGAATGGCCAGCATGCGCCGCCACTCGGCCAGAGGAAACTCCTCGACGCGGTGAACGGTCTGCACGCCGGCGTTGCACACCAGCACGTCGACGCCGCCCCAGGCCTGCACGACTTCGGCCACGCCGACGTTGACCTGTGATTCATCGGTGACATCCATCGTCACGGCCATCGCCTGGTGGCCCCGACGCTGCAGCGTGTGGGCTGCATCCTGTGCCGCGACCGGGTTCATGTCGGCAATGACCACCTTGCCGCCCTCGCGTGCGAACGTCGTCGCGATCGCCAGACCGATGCCGCTGGCGGCCCCGGTCACGATGCACACCATGCCTTCGAGCTTCATGCAGCACCTCCGTCAGTCATGGCATGGATGCTGATCGCGATCAATGACGGTTTGATGCCAGCGTCACCGGCGCGACATGGTCCTGTCACAGCATGGTGCGGCAATCGCGGTTGGAGCCAGAGGAAGGAGCCGCCGTGAAAATTTCCGAAGTGCGCGAGCAAGCCTTTGCGATGCCGCTGACCAACCCGTCGTTCCCGCGCGCGCCGTATCGTTTCGTCGATCGCGAGTACGTGATCATCACCTACCGCACGGATCCGCAAGCCCTGGCAGCCGTGGTGCCGCAGCCGCTCGAGGTGGCCGAGCCGGTCGTCAAGTTCGAGTTCATCCGCATGCCAGACTCGACTGGTTTCGGCGACTACACCGAGTCGGGCCAGGTGATCCCCGTGCACTACCGCGGCCGGCCTGGCCTGTACGTGCATTCGATGTACCTCGACGACGACGCGCCGATCGCCGGCGGGCGCGAGGTCTGGGGGTTTCCGAAGAAACTCGCCTCGCCGCGGCTGGTCAACGAGGGGGAGGTCATCGTTGGCACGCTGCACTATGGCAGCTGTCTGTGCGCCGTCGGCACGATGGGCCACAAGCACCGCGAGGCCGACTCGAAGCAGGTACTGGCCGCGTTAGGCGAGCCCGGCTACTTGTTGAAGATCATTCCCCATGTCGATGGCGGTCCGCGCATTCTCGAACTCGTGCGCTACCAATTGCAGAACATCACGCTCAAAGGCGCATGGACCGGACCGGCAGCGCTGGAGCTGCATGCGCACGTCATGTGCGACGTGGCCCGCTTGCCGGTGCGCGAAGTGATTTCCGCCGTTCACTGCGTTGCCGATCTGACGCTCAGCCCCGGTGAGGTGGTGTTCGACTACCTTGCCGGAGCCTGAGATATGGACACCCGCGTCAAAGCCCGCACTCGCGAGCGCGCAGCGCAGGCAGGCGCATCCACCATCTCGCAAATCGCCCACAAGTACGACCGAGTCGCCCTGGTCTTGCAAGGCGGCGGCGCGCTCGGCTCGTACCAGGTCGGCGTCTACCAAGCGCTGGCCGAATGCGGCTGCGAGCCGGGGTGGATCTCTGGCGTCTCGATTGGCGCCATCAACGCCGCATTGATCGCCGGCAACCCGCCGGACAAACGCGTCGAGCGGCTCGAAGCCTTCTGGCAGCAGATGTCGGGCCGCCGCGTCTGGGCCTTCACGCCGCAGGGCGATTGGTTTCGCGATCTGCGCAACCGCAGCAGCGCCTGGATGACGATGACGCTCGGTCAGCCGGGCTTTTTCAAGCCGCGCACCATCAACCCGTGGTTGCAATTGCCGGGCACCGACGGCGCGACGAGCTATTACGACAGCGCCGAGCTGCGCGACACGCTGGAGAGCCTGGTCGACTTCGATCTGCTAAACAGGGGCGCGATCCGATTTTCCGTCGGCGCGGTCAATGTGCGCACCGGCAACATCGTCTTCTTCGACACGCACCGCCAGCGCATCGGCCCCGAACACATCATCGCCAGCGGCGCGCTGCCGCCAGCGCTGCCGATGGTGCGCATCGACGGTGAGTTCTACTGGGACGGCGGCATCGTCTCCAACACGCCGCTTCAGTACCTGCTCGACCAGGAAGAGGACCAGAGCTCGTTGGTC
>JANOEG010000496.1:0-2268 GCA_031413095.1 Burkholderiales bacterium
GTCGACGAGCAAGGCCTGCAGCTGCTGGCCAACTGGATCGACGCCCTGCAGTAGCAAGAAGAAAGTGATAAGCAAGCCGATAGGCCGGATTCTGTGCTGTGAGGTCGCCCCCACCGTGACCGCCATTCATCTGGGCCGCTCATCACTGAGCGGCTCGGTGCCACCTACCCGCCGGCTCCGCGAGCCACATCAATGCCGGCCTATTTGGTGTTGCTGCGCGTAGAGATTGCCCGTTTCACCCAGTGCGGGCTTTCGCCCGTCCTGACTCGTCTCTGTTGCTCTGATCCTCACGTCACCGTGGAGAGCCGTTAGCTCCTACGCTGCTCTGTGCAGTCCGGACCTTCCTCCAGCACGTCCTTTCGGAACTTGTGCCAGCGGCGGTCTGGCTTGCTTCACGAAGGCATTATCGAGCCTGCTGCTGCAACGCGGCGATGCGCTCTTCGATCGGCGGGTGGCTCGAGAACAGCTTCATCAGACCGCTTGGCATGCCGGTGATGCCCATGGCCTGCACGCTTTGCGGCAACTGGCCGGGCGGCAGACCGCCCAGGCGCGCCAGCGCATGTTGCATCGGCGACGAGTTGCCCATCATGTCCGCAGCGCCACGGTCGGCGCGGAACTCTCGCTGGCGCGAAAACCAGGCCACGATCATCGCGGCGACCACGCCGAGCACGAGGTCGAGCACGACCGTGGTGACGTAGTAGCCGATGCCGGGGCCGCTGCGGTCGTTGCGCAGCACGACCTTGTCGACCACGTAGCCGATGACGCGCGACAGGAAGACGACGAAGGTGTTCATCACGCCCTGGATCAGCGTCATCGTCACCATGTCGCCGTTGGCCACGTGCGCCACCTCGTGGCCGATCACGGCCTCGACTTCTTCGCGGTTCATGCCCTGCAACAGCCCGGTGGACACGGCGACGAGTGCCGAGTTCTTGAAGGCGCCGGTGGCGAAGGCGTTGGCCTCGCCCTCGTAGATGGCCACTTCGGGCATCTGAATGCCGGCCTTGTCGGCAAAGCGCTTCACGGTCGTGACGAGCCACTGGTGCGTGGCGTCTGGCGAATCGTTGATGACCTGCGCGCCGGTGCTCCACTTGGCCATCGGCTTGCTCATCAGCAGCGAGATGATCGCGCCACCGAAGCCCATCACCGCCGAGAAGGCCAGCAGGCCAGGTAGGCTCAGGCCATTGGCCGTGAGGAAGCGGTTCAGGCCAAAGATATTCACCACCAGGCCGAGCACGAGCATGACGGCGAGGTTGGTGACGAGGAACAGGGCGATGCGTTTCATGGCGTCAAGGGCTCACAAGGTGTGAATGAATGCGGCGAAGGGCTCCAGACGGCGAGGATGTTAGGGCTTCGCGTTTGACTTCAAGGGCGCCGGGCGAAAGACCTGTTTGTCCTCATAAAAGGCCCGGTCTTCGTTGGCTGGCCACCAACCGGGAATGCCGAGCACGGGCAGCGGCAGGAAAGGCTTGTCTGCCCACTGCATGGGCGTCAGCGCCAGCGGGTCGGCCAGCAGCACATGCGCTGTCAGGCCCTTGCGCGGCGCGCTGGCGAGTTGTTCCAACAGTGCGTGGCCAAAGACTTCGAAGCCGTGCCCATGCCACAGCGCGCGGTGGGTGACGAACAACGCGTGCCAATCCCGTGCGGCGAGCGCCTGGGTCAACAACGGTGGGGCATCGAGCCAGAGCGCGCCGTTTTCGTCGAACAGGGTCATTGCATCGCGCAATGCGCCGCGAGTGGCGCCGATGCCGCGCGCCGATATCTCGGCCGCCTGCAACTGGTTCAACCGCTGCTTGATGGCCGGGTGGCGATGCCAAACGAGGCGGTTGAAGTGGTCGTGAAGGTTGTTGCGCGTCGGCACGCTGCCGGAACGGGCGATGAAGGCTTCGTAGGCTTCGCCGTCTGGCAATGCGTCGGCTGCAACGAAACGCACCGGTGCAGGCTGCGTGCTCGCATCGGCTAGCGGCGCCAGCCAAGGACGAGACCAGTCGATCGGCTCGTTCAACGTGCCGAACGACGCTGCACATGGTTCGGCTGCTTCTCGGGCCGCAGCTCGAACAACTCGGGGAACTGGCCGAAGAGCTTGGTCGAGGAGCCGCTTCTGGAAAGCAGTTGCGCTTCGCGCAGGCGCTCGGCGGCCACGCGCAACTCGACCGTTTCACCAGCAGCCAGTGCAGGCAGCGCATCGAAGATCGCTTGTGCCTTCTCGGGAATCGCCGGCATCGCTTTTTTCGCGGGGGCCTTCCTCGCTGCACGCTTCTTGGCCGGTGC
>JANOEG010000497.1:0-3037 GCA_031413095.1 Burkholderiales bacterium
TGAAGATGCCGGGCTGGCCGGTGATCAGCACCGCGCGCACGGCCTGGTCTTCACCTGCACCATCGATTGCATCGGCCATGGCCAGGTACATCTCGACGGTCAGCGCGTTCTTCTTCTCCGGCCGCGCGATCTCGATCGTGGCAACGCCGTTCAAGGTAGCGCATTTGATGCTCATGCGAGGGCTCCTGTGCTGAATCGTTGGAAGAGTCCGGTCACGCGCGTCCACAACGTGTCTTCGAACTGCGCTCGGAAGAAACCGAAGTGGCCGATGCGTTTCGCGTTGGCGTCAGCCGGTGCGATGCGCTGCAACTCGCGGGGCGCGTTTTCGTAGCAGTCGATCAGCACGCGCGTGCCGCGCTCGGTCATCAACTCATCGTCGGTCATCGACAAGGCGACGATCGGAAACGCCGCCGCGGCGAACTGCCGGCGCAGCGCTTCGCCTTCATGGCCAACGTGGTAGCGCGGGTTCATGCACCAGCGCCGCCACTGCAGGATGACGCCGCGCGGCAGGTCGCCGACCTTCTTCAGGCGCGCACCTGGAAAGTAGCCGCAGGCCCAGGTGGCCAACGGCACCAGCACGTGCCAGAAATAGAGCACGATGCGCTTCGTCGGCGGCGCGTTGTCGCGCCAGTAGCCGCTGCCCGCGGCAACCGACACCAGGCCTGCGATGCGGTCGCGGTGCTTCAACATGCCGGGCAGCTGCGCGCCCAGGCTGTGACCGACGACGTACAGCGGCGCATCCGGCGCCGTCGTCGCCAGATGTTCGATCGCGGCATCGACATCGTCGGCCCAGTCAAAGAGGTCAGCATCGAAGCCGCGCAGCGAACGGCGCATCGCGTCGGGCCGCGACGCCCCCGTGCCGCGGTAGTCGAAGGTCATTGCTGAGTCGCCCTGGCTTGGCAGCCAAGCGGCGAAGTCGCGGTAGTACTCCTGCCTGACACCCATGGCCCCTGCCATCAGCACCGTCGCCTTCGGGCGCTGTGGTGGCGCAAACAAGCAGGCCGCGATGCGCGTGCCGTCGGCCGCCGCGAGTTCGATCGATTGCATCGTCGACGTCTCAGGCACGCTCGATCTCGGTCCAGTGGTTGGCCAGATGCATCAGGTGCGCGCGCGTGTACTGCGCCTTGTCGAGTTCACCGTAGGCAAAGTGCGGCGCCAGCGCGCCGGTATGCACTTCGAAGCGGCGTAGCGCTGCCAGCGCGCGTGCGATCGCAGGCTCCAACGGCGCTTGCGCATCGAGCGCCGGTGCGCCGGGAAGGGGTTCGTCGAGCGTGTGGCCCATCTTGCCGCGCGCCTGAAACACCGCGAAGGCCACGCCGCCCACGGCTTTGCGGAACAGGGCCGACTTCATCTCCGGAAAGCCGTCGATCGAATAGTCGATGCTTTGCGCGGCGTGATTCAGCATCTGCGCCAAGGTCCAGGTTCCGATGTGCTTGTGGCCTTTGACCAGAGACTCGATGGCCGTCGATGCCGCGGCCAGCGTCGGAAAGGTCTTGACCTCGGCAGCGCTGCACGCCAACAGAGGCGCAGACGCTGCGGCCAGCATCAACGAGCGGCGGCGCATTGCCTCACACCCGCTCGAAGATGCCCGCGGCGCCCTGCCCCATGCCGACGCACATCGTCACCATGCCGTACTTGAGGTTCTTGCGTCGCAGCGCGTGGATCACGGTGGCCGCGCGGATGGCGCCTGTCGCACCGAGCGGGTGGCCGAGCGCGATCGCGCCACCCATCGGGTTGACGCGTGACGGGTCGAGGCCGCAGGTTTCGATCACGGCGAGGGCTTGCGCGGCGAAGGCTTCGTTGAGTTCGAACCAGCCGATGTCGTCGAGCTTCAAGCCTGCAGCCTTCAACGCCGCGGGGATCGCTTCGATCGGGCCGATGCCCATGATCTCGGGTGGCACGCCGCGCACGGCGAAGCTCACGAAACGCGCCAGCGGCTTCAGGTCGAACTGCTTGACCGCCTTTTCGCTGGCCAGGATCAACGCCCCGGCGCCGTCACTGGTTTGCGAGCTGTTGCCGGCGGTGACGCTGCCCTTGGCCGCGAACACCGGTTTGAGTTTGGCCCGGCCTTCGAGCGAGGTGTCCGGGCGCGCGCCTTCGTCGAGTTTGACGGTGCGCGTCTTCGTGCTGACTTCGCCAGTCGCAAGATTGGGAAAACGATCGACGACGTCGATCGGCGTCATCTCGTCATCGAACTCGCCCGCGGCCATCGCTGCCAGCGCCTTCTGGTGCGAGGCGAGCGCGAAAGCGTCCTGCTTCTCGCGGCTGACCTTCCACTGCTCGGCGACCTTCTCGGCGGTCAGGCCCATGCCGTAGGCGATGCCGACGTTTTCGTCACGCGCGAACACCTCCGGATTGAAAGAAGGCTTGTTGCCGCCCATCGGCACCATGCTCATGCTTTCGGCGCCGCCGGCGATCATCACGTCGGACTCGCCGACGCGGATGCGGTCAGCCGCCATCTGGATCGCGGTGATGCCCGAGGCGCAGAAGCGGTTGATCGTCACGCCGCCCACCGAGTGCGGCAGGCCGGCGATCACCATCGCCGCGCGCGCCATGTTGATGCCCTGCTCGGCCTCGGGGAAGGAGCAGCCGATGATGGCGTCCTCGATCGCCTTCGGGTCGAGGCCCGGCACCTGCTTCATCGCACTGCGCACGGCAGCGACGAGCAGGTCGTCGGGCCGCGTGTTCTTGAAGAAGCCGCGGCCGGATCTGCCGATGGGCGTGCGCGTGGCGGCAACGATGTAGGCGTCTTGAACTTGTTTGGTGCTCATGATGATCAGTTCCTTACGGGTTTGCCGGTCTGCAGCATCCCCATGATGCGTTCCTGGGTCTTAGGGTGTTCGAGCAGCGCGCAGAAGCGGTCGCGCTCGAGGCTCATCAGGTACTCCTCGTTGACCAGCGACCCGGCATCGACATCGCCGCCGCAGACCACCTCGGCGATCAGCGTGGCGATGTGGAAGTCATGTGCACTCGCAAAGCCACCATCACGCAAATTGGCGAGTTGGCCCTTGATCGTCGCGATCGCGTTGCGGCCGGC
>JANOEG010000498.1:0-4325 GCA_031413095.1 Burkholderiales bacterium
CGCAAAGGTTGCAGCCCCATGTTCGAGTACGTCCGCACGCACAACAAGATCTTCTTCCTGATCTTGATGCCGCTGGTGTTTGTGTCTTTCGTTTTCGTCGGCGTGCAGGGCTATGACGGCATGAACGAAGGCGCCGGCGCCGAAGTGGCGCGGGTCGATGGCCAGGCGATCACCCAGGCTGAGTGGGATGCATCGCACCGTCGTCAGGTGGACCAGGCGCGGTCTCGCATGCCGGACATGGACGCCAAGTTTTTCGACTCGCCTGAAGTCAAACGAGAGGCGCTCGACCAGATGGTGCGGGACCGCGTGCTGTTCGCGGCCGCCACGCGCGGCCACTTGTCCGTCAGCAACGAGCGGCTGATGCGCGAGATCCAGTCGATGCCGCAGTTGGCGGCGCTGAAGCGCCCGGACGGCAGCTTCGATGTCGATGCTTACAAGGCGATGGTGCAAGCCTCCGGCCGCAGCGCCGAGAGTTTCGAAGCCGGTCTGCGGCAAGACCTGTCGGTGCGACAGGTGCTGACCGCCATCGACAACAGCGCGGCGCCAGCCAGCGCAGCTGCGCGCACGGCGCTCGATGCGCTGCTGCAGCAACGTGAGGTGCAGGTGCTGCGCTTCGACAGCAAGGACCAGACGGCGGGCATTGCGCCCACCGATGCCGAGCTGGCGGCCTACCACAAGGCCAACGAGAACGAGTTCCGTGCACCGGAGCAGGCGCAGATCGAATTCGTGGTGCTCGACATCGACTCGATCTCGTCGCGCGTCAGCGTGCCCGAGGAAGATCTGCGCAAGTTCTACGAACAGAACCTGGCGCGCTACACGGTGGCCGAAGAGCGGCGGGCGAGCCACATTCTGGTCAAGGCCGCAAAGGACGCGCCGGCAGCCGACCGCCAAAAGGCCAAGGCCAAGGCCGACGCGCTGCTCGAGCAGTTGCGCAAGGCGCCGGCGACATTTGCCGATGTGGCCAAGAAGAATTCAGACGACCCTGGTTCTGCTGAACGCGGTGGTGATCTGGACTTCTTTGCGCGTGGCGCCATGGTCAAGCCCTTTGAGGATGCCGCGTACGCAATGAAGGCCGGCGAGATCAGCAACGTCGTCGAATCCGACTTCGGCTACCACATCATCCGCCTGGATGCGGTGCGCGGCGGCGACAAGAAGCCGTTCGAAGCGGCGCGTGCGGAGATCGAAACCGAGGTCAAGAAGCAGCTCGCGGCCAAGGAGTTCGCCGCCGATGCCGAGCGTTTCAGCAATCTCGTCAACAAGGACACCGACAACTTCAAGGGCGTGGTCAACGACCTGAAGCTCAAGGTGCAGACCGCAACGGTGCTGCGCAATCCGGCACCGGGCGCCAAGGGAGCCTTGGCTTCGCCGAAGCTGCTCGAAGCCGTGTTCGGCAGCGAATCGATCAAGAGCAAGCTCAACACCGAGGCAATCGAGGTCGGCCCGAACCAGCTCGCGTCGGCGCGCATCGTCACGCACACGCCTGCGCGTGTTCAGGCCTTGGCCGAAGTGACGGCACAAGTGCGCGACCGCGTGGTGCAGCAGCAAGCTGCAGCCAAGGCGCGCAAGGCCGGTGAAGACAAGCTGGCGGCAGTGAAGGCAGCAGACTCGACGGCTGGGTTGCCGACGCCGACCTTGCTCTCGCGCTCCGAGGCGGCTGGCCAGCCGCGCCAGGTGGTGGACGCTGTGCTCAAGGCCGATGCCGCCAAGCTGCCGCAGTGGCTGGGTGTGGATCTCGGCAACGCCGGTTATGCCGTGGTCCGCCTGGCCGCGGTCAAGAACCGCGCCGCCGACGCACCCGAAGTGACGCAACTGCTGCCGCGCTATTCGCAGGCCTGGGCGGGCGCCGAGTCTCAGGCTTACTACACGGCGCTCGAGCGCCGCTTCAAGGTAAAGATCGACGCTGTTGCGGCAGCGGCTTCGGCTTCGGCGGCAAACTGAGTGTTGCAAGACGCCCGCTCGCTATAATCTTCAACTCTCGACGGTGGCTGTAGCTCAGTTGGTAGAGTCCAGGATTGTGATTCCTGTTGTCGTGGGTTCGAGCCCCATCAGCCACCCCAACGATTCTCGCGCCGCTCACTTCATGCCGAGCGACGTCCGTGCGATTCCGTCGAGCAGCGCCTCAACCTCTTTCAGAGCCGCCTTCGAGCCGGCCGTCCCATCGGGACGCCACGGCCGCTTGTAGGCAACGTGGGTTGTGTCGGGCTGCTGAACCGTCGCATAGACCGTGATCGCGTAGGGGCACATCGCCACGTTCGCCGGATCGGCTTCCATCGTCTTGCGCGACAGCGCGGCGCTGCAGAAGACGAAGGCCTGCGCATCGACGAACAGTTTGCGCGCCGAGCCGACATCCTTGCCGGTGCGTTCGATCATGGTGTTGATGTGCGACTGGTAGTCGATCACCAGGCCCTTGCTCTCGATGGCGGTTTTCAGGTCATCTCGCACGTCCTCGAACTTGGCCTTCTTCGAGTAGGTCACGACAGGCGACGGGTCGGCCGCCGCGGCGAGGGTGCAGAAGGCGGTGAGGGTGGCAAGAACAAGCGGGCGAAACATGGGGTTGGTTCCTTTCGTGCGAATCGCCATCGAGCGTCATCGGGCGCCGACCGCGGCGCCGGGCATGGTTTGATCGAGCAGACCGGTCGGTTGTTGATCGATCAGGCGATCGGTGAGCGCGGCGCTGGCCCACATCGCGATCAGCGTGACCCACGATGTGGCGGTGAACACCGCAGCGCCTGACAGGCCGGCGCCGACCGCGCAGCCGCCGGCCAGCATGCCGCCGAAGCCCATCAGCACGGCGCCCGCGATGTAGCGGCGCATGCTGGGGCCGCCTTCGAAGCCTTCGAGCTTCAACTCGCCGAACAGCGCCGCAGCGATAAACGAGCCGAGGAAGACGCCGGGCACCAGGCCGACATCGAAGTTGAGCGGCTTGTCGCTGACGAAGAGCACGCGATTCAAGACTTCGGCCGAGGGCCCGGTGAAGCTCAGCGCCTGGATCGGATGCGGATCGAAAGCGAACTTGGAGACGGTGTAGGTGAACCACCATGCGGCCGCGATCGACAAGCCGACACCGATGGCGCCGGCCCAGCCCCACGCCGGCACCCGCTGCCGGCGCGCCCAGAAGATGGCCGCGCCGAGCCACACCGCGCCGAAGGCCAGCGCGCCGCCGTGGCCGATGCCGGCGCGGGCGATCAGATCGCGCGGCGTGCCGCCTTCGATCGTCCACCAGGCCGAGATCGTTTCGCGCAGCGGCGACAGCGCGCCGGTCCATGCGGCCTGCGCGGTGACGGCGAAGATCAGGCCCGACAGCAGCGAGCGCAGATTGCCTTGCGCGGCCAGCACCAGCAGCCGGCTCGAACAGCCGCGCGCCAGGATCATGCCGACGCCAAACAGCGCACCGCCAATCGCGGCGCCCGAGAGGCTGCCGCGCGTGGCGATCTGGCGCGCATTGCCGGCATCGAACCATCCGGCCCAGGCCAGCGCCTGCGTGCCGACAACGGCGGCGGCAAAGGCGAACAGCCACACGGTGAGTTTGCCGCCGCTCTGGTTGCGCGCGAATTCGATGACCGCAGAGCGCAGACAGAAGCGCGAGCGTTGCGCGAGAAAACCGAAGGCGATGCCGATGAGCAACGCCCCCGCAGCCAAGCTGCTGTTCTCACCCCAACGTTCGAGCAAGCTCCCCAACGTTCGAGCAAGCTCTCCATCGTGCTGGCCACCTTCATGCTCACTCTAGGCTGCCGGCACGCGTGATGCCTTGATCTCGCTCAGGCCAGCATGTCGGCCCAGATGTTCTGCGCCCACGCCATCGCATAGGTGCCCTCGAGCTCGGTCGCGCCGCCGCCGGAGACACCTCCCGAACCGGGCACGGTGAGCATCGTCTTCTGATCGGCGCTGTACTGGTGGATCGAAGCGACGTGGATCGCCGACTTCGCATCGACAAAGCTGTAGCAGGTGTTCATGACCACCGGCTGGGTGTGAGGCGCGCGCCCGGCCAGCAATTCGATGATCGCCGCCGCCGCCACCTTGGCCTGCTGGTTGGCCATGTGGCCGCTCTTGGGCATCAGCGGCGCCAACTGGATCGAGTCGCCGATGACATGGATGCCGGCGTGAACCTTCGACTCGTAGGTCATGTAGTTGACGTCGCACCAGCGCGCATTGATGTTGGCCAGGCCGGTCTGCTGCGCGATCGTGCCGGCGCGCATCGGCGGCAGCACGTTGAGCACATCGGCCTTGATGTCGTCGTTGACCTCGAACTTGGCTGTGTTGGTCTTCGCATCGACTCCGATCGCCTTGTGCTGCGGGCGGTATTCGAGGATGCCCTTGTACTGCTC
>JANOEG010000499.1:0-9650 GCA_031413095.1 Burkholderiales bacterium
AGTTGATTCAACTGCACGCGCGCCAGCGCCCCTTCGGCGAAGCGTTGTAGCTCGCCCCGTGTCAACGCCAGTTCCTGACCTTTAACAATTTTTTCCAGGGCAATTTGCGGCGGTGGCATACCGCGTTGCAAAGGTGCGGCGGGATCGAAACCGGCGCCGGCGGCCAGGCGTGTGGCGACTGCGGCAGCCAATGCAGCCGGGAGTGAAGCTGCGCAACACCCCCGATGCGCCGGAGCGCGACAGCGCTGGGGCGCCCGACCCCGGCACGGTGTGGGTCGATGCGTCGCTGCTCGACGCGCTGCAGTTGAAGATGGGCGACACGCTGCTGCTTGGCGACGCGGCGCTGAAGATCGCGCGCATCGTCGCCATCGAGCCCGACCGTGGCAGCGGCTTCATGAGCTTTGCGCCGCGCGCGATGGTGGGCCATGGCGATCTCGCTGCAACGGGATTGGTCCAGCCGGCGAGCCGCGTCAGCTACCGGCTGGCTGTGGCGTCGCCCGCCAGCCGCGATGCCGACGTGTCGGCCTTCGTGCGCTGGGCCGAAGAGCAGATCGCCAAGCAGCAACTGCGTGGCGTGCGTGTCGAGTCGATGGACTCGGGCCGGCCGGAGATGAAGCAGACGCTCGACCGCGCGAAAAAATTCCTGAACCTGGTTGCGCTGCTGGCGGCGTTGCTGGCTGCGGTGGCGGTGGCGATCGCGTCGCGCGAGTTCGCCGAGCGGCACCTGAACGACTGCGCGATGCTGCGCGTGCTCGGACAGCCGCAGCGCTCGATCGCTGGCGCCTACGCGCTCGAGTTCGGCGCTGTCGGGCTGATCGCCAGCGTTGCCGGTGTGCTGCTCGGTTTGCTGGTGCACAACGTCTTCGTCTGGTTGCTCGCCGGGCTGGTGCAGGCCGACCTGCCTTCCGTGGGTGTGTGGCCGGCGCTGTTCGGCATCGGCGTCGGCCTGACGCTGTTGATCGGGTTCGGCCTGCCGCCCGTGCTGCAACTGGCCAGTGTGCCGCCGCTGCGTGTCATCCGGCGCGATATCGGTGGCCTGAAGCCGGCGTCGCTGCTGGTGCTCGGCGCCGGTGCGGTCGGCTTTGCGGCGCTGCTGCTGGCGGTGTCGTCGGACCTGAAGCTCGGCCTGATTGCGGTCGGCGGTTTTGCGGCGGCGGTGGCAGTGTTCGCGCTGCTCGCATGGTGCGCTGTGCTGGTGTTGAAGCGCGCAGTGCCCGAAGCCAACGCACCGCGCTGGCTGGTGCTGGCAACGCGCCAGATCGCGGCGCGTCCGGCCTTTGCGGTGCTGCAAGTCTCGTCGCTGAGCGTCGGCCTGCTGGCGCTCGTGCTGCTGGTGCTGTTGCGCACCGACCTCGTTTCGAGCTGGCGCAAGGCCACGCCGCCTGACGCGCCCAACCGCTTCGTTATCAACATCCAGCCCGAGCAGAGCGAGGCTTTTCGCAAGGTGCTCGATGGCGCCGGCGTGCAGCGCTACGACTGGTACCCGATGATCCGCGGCCGCCTGGTGGCGGTGAATGGCAAGACGGTGACGCCAGAATCTTTTGGCGCCGAGCGTGCCAAGCGCCTCGTCGAGCGCGAGTTCAACGTCAGCCACACGGCGCAACTGCCGGGCCACAACACGGTGACAGCGGGCCAGTGGAAAGAAGACGAAGTCGGCGCCGCCAGCGTCGAAGACGGTCTGGCGCAGGAGTTGGGCTTGAAGCTCGGCGACACGATGCGCTTCGACGTCGGTGGCGCCACGCACGAAGCGCGCATCACCAGTCTGCGCAAGGTCGATTGGGGGTCGATGCGTGTCAACTTCTTCGTCATCTTTCCGCAGGCGCAACTGCCCGGGCTGCCGGCGACGGTGATCACGGCGTTTCGTGCGCCGGAGGTGGCGGGCTTCGACAACACGCTGACGCGCGACTTTCCGAACATCACCACGGTCGATGTCTCGGCGCAGATCGACCAGGTGCAGCGCGTGTTGGGGCAGGTCATCCGCGCGGTCGAGTTTTTGTTCGCGTTCACGCTGGCCACGGGTTTGGTGGTGCTGTTCGCGGCCGTCACGGCGACGCGTGAAGCGCGTGCCAAGGAATTTGCGGTGATGCGCGCCCTCGGTGCCAGCCAGGTGCTGCTCGGCCGCGTGCAGCGCGCCGAGCTGGCCGGTGTCGGTGCGCTGGCCGGCGTGCTGGCGTCGGTGGCGGCGATGGTGGTCGGTTGGGCGCTGGCACGTTACGCGTTCGAATTCCAGTGGACGGCGTCGTGGTGGGTGCCGCTCGCAGGCGGCGTGGCCGGCGCGCTCTTGGCCTTGGCCGCGGGCTGGTGGGGCCTGCGCGATGTGCTGCGCCGGCCAGTCATCGAGACGCTTCGACGGGCAACGTCGGAGTAGTTCATCCGCCAACAGAGCAGTTCGTCGCCCGCGGCTGGCGTTTCGTCGCTAACGGCTCGCGCAGGGCAGGGGCGTTGCCTAGAGTTCGCTCCATCGAACCCCGCAACGCGACCTCACGGAGCCCATCATGACAAACCGCAACGACACCCTGATCCAACGCGCCACCGCTTTCGCACTCGCCGCCGCCATCACGCTGGCGATGCTGGGCGGCATCGACAGCCTGGCCCGCGGCGAGATGGCCGCCGACGCGCTGCTGGCGCAGCAGGCGAGCGCGCAACGCGCCTGAACACAGCGCCTTCGTCCTCTCTCCACCACAAGCCCGGCCATCGGCCGGGCTTGTTCTTTTTTGGAGCCGCTACAGTTCGTGTCCGATGGCCAATCAAGAACGCCAGCGCAGCTTGCGCGTGCTGCACCTCGAAGACTCTGAAGTCGATCACGAGCTGGCGGCGGCCTTGCTCGCGCGCGAGGGCCGGGCGCTGACGATGTTGCGTGTGGACAGCGAAGCAGCGTTTCGCGCGGCACTGGAAGAGGATTGGGATGTGGTCTTGTCCGACTACAACCTGCCCGGCTTCTCCGGCCTGGCCGCGCTGGAGATCCTGAAGGCCAGCGACCGCTTGCTGCCCTTTGTCATTCTGTCGGGCGAGATCGGCGAGGACGTGGCGGTGCAGGCGATGCGCGCCGGCGCCAGCGACTACCTGCTGAAGAGCAACCTGACGCGGCTGGCGCCGGCGCTGCACCGGGCCATCGAGGCCAACGAAACACGCCGCGCGCGCAACGCCGCCGACCGCGAACTGGCGGCGAGCAAGCAGCGCCTGTCGGAGCTGGCGCAGCATCTGCAGAGCAGCATCGAACGCGAGCGCGCGGCGATCGCGCGCGAGATTCACGACGACGTCGGTGGCGCGCTGGCGGCGCTGAAGTTCGATCTGGCGTGGATGGCCCGCCACGCGCACGACACCGAGGTGCTGACGCGCGTGACCTCGGCGCTCGAGATGACCGGCCACGCCATCGAAGCCAGCCAGCGCATCATGCACAACCTGCGCCCGGCGATCCTGGAGCAGGGCCTGGTGGCGGCGCTGCAGTGGATGGCGCAGCGCTTCGAAAAGCGCACGGGCATCGCTTGCTCGTTTCGCACCAGCCACGAGCACCTCGACCTGCCGCAGGGGGTGCCGCTGGTGGCTTATCGCGCGGTGCAGGAGGCGCTGACCAA
This sequence comes from Burkholderiales bacterium, assembly GCA_031413095.1. Taxonomy (GTDB): domain Bacteria; phylum Pseudomonadota; class Gammaproteobacteria; order Burkholderiales; family Burkholderiaceae_C; genus CADEEN01. The sequence continues at coordinate 3,576 of JANOEG010000499.1, forward strand.
CGTCAGCAAACACGCGCAGGCCAAGCGCGTCACGATCGACCTGTCTCTGGCTCGCGGCATGTTGTCGATCGAAGTCAGCGACGACGGCCGTGGCCTCTCGGCCGATGCGCTGGCCAAGGCCGGCAGCTTCGGCATCCGCGGTTTGCGCGAGCGCGCCGAAACGGTCAGCGGCTGGGTTGATCTGTCGAGCGCCGCCTCCGGTCCGAAGCCCGGCACGACGATCATCCTGTCGGTGCCGGTGTCGCAGTCGCAGCGTGCGCGCGCCGCAGCGGCGGCGCAAGTTGACAAAGACGACGACAACTCCGAACACGACCCCTCCACCTGGGGCAAAGATTTGTGATTGACGTCATCATCTGCGACGACCATGCGCTCATCCGGCGCGGCATCCGCGACACGCTGACCGACGCGGTGGACATCCGCGTTGTTGGCGAGGCCAGTGATTACGGCGAGTTGCGCGTGCTGATGCGCAGCACACGCTGTGATGTGCTGGTGCTCGACATCAACATGCCCGGCCGAAGCGGCCTCGATGTGCTGCATGCGTTGAAGGACGAAGGCAGCCCGGTCAAGGCGCTCGTGGTTAGCATGTACCCGGAAGACCAGTACGCGCTGCGTGCGCTGCGTGGCGGCGCCTTCGGCTACGTCAACAAGGGCGGCGATCCGCAGCTGATCGTGCAGGCGGTGCGCACGGTGGCGCAGGGCCGCAAGTACGTCACGCCCGAGATCGCGCAGATGCTGGTCGAAAGCCTCAGCACACCGACGCCCGAGTTGCCGCACCAGAAACTCTCCGACCGCGAACTGCAGACGCTGGTCATGATCGCCTCGGGCAAGCGCCTGTCGGACATCGCCACCGAGCTGACGCTGTCGCCGAAGACGGTGTCGGTCTATCGCGCGCGCGTGCTCGAGAAGCTCGGTCTGGCCAACAACTCGGAGCTGACCGTCTATGCGATACGCAATGGATTGGTTGGTGAATAGCGGCGTGTGACACGTTCGTGACCGCCGTGTGAGCGGCGCGCGCGAGCTTTTACCGTTCATTGCAATGCAGCGGGCATTGGTGGGGGGTGCGTTCGATAGCATCCAACGCTGCTTTTACAAGAACGAAAAACCGCTCCATGAAGACCGTCGTTGTGTGTTGTTCGGCTGCCGCATTGCTCGCAGCCTGTGGAGGAGGGGATCCGGCCGGAAGTTCGGAATCCACGGCGATCGAGGAGGGTGCCTCGGACAGGGCGCAGTCGCTCGCAGTCACGAGCTGGACGGCCGTGGCCAACGAGTACCAGACCTTCGATGCGGGCTCGGCGAGCACCGTGCGCTACGGCGCCGGCAACGCGTGGGTGCAGAAGAACGTCAGCGGGCGCGTCGCCTGCACGAATGAACTCTTCGGCTCCGATCCGGCGTTCATGGTGCTCAAGCGCTGCGAAATCGCGGCCGGCGGCGCGGCGGCACCGGCGCCAGCCCCCGCTCCGGCCCCTGTTCCTGCTCCCGCGCCTGCTCCCGCCCCCGTGACTGGCGGCTGGTCTTGGGTCGCCAACGAAAACGCGTCCTTTGCGGTTTCCGGTACGCGTGCCGTTCGCTACGGCGCCGGCAATGCCTGGCTGCAGCGCAATGTCAGCAACAGCGGCGCCTGCACCAACAGCTACTTTGGCTCCGACCCGGCGTTGATGGTCGTCAAGCGCTGCGAGGTCTGGAACGATGCACTGGCGGCGGCACCAGCTCCCACACCAGCGCCAGCTCCCACCCCTGCGCCCACTCCGGCACCGGCGCCAGCCCCTGCGCCCATCGCAGGCGCCGCGCTGTCCGCGCCGCGCGCCAGCGCAGCGATCATGGTCTCCGGCCACAGCCTCACCGCGCACGGCACCTTTGCCAACATGGAAGCGGTGGCGAGCAGCAAGGGCACGCCGATGGTCTGGAACAAGCAGATCGTCAACGGCTCGCCGACACGCTTTCGCACCCGCGGCGGCGACATGAACGATCCGTCGTTCTCCGGCTATCGGCTCGGCGACAACCGCAACGGCTCGAACATGAACGTCGTCGCCGAGTTCCTCAACCCGCAGACGCTCGGCGGCCAGCGCTATGACACGTTGGTGTTGACCGAGCGTCACGACCTCGTCAACACGCTGATGTGGGAAGACACGGTGCGCTACACGCGGCACTTCCATGACCGTCTGCGCGCCGGCAACGCCGCTGCCAACAGCTACCTCTATCACTCGTGGCTGGCGATCGCCGACAAGAACAACCCGGCAACCTGGGTGACGTATGAACGCACGGCCGCCAAGGCCTGGCAGTGCACGGCCGCGCGCGTCAACGTCTCTCTGGCTGCGGTGGGCCGTGGCGACCGTGTGACCTACCTGCCCGCAGGCCTGGCGCTGGCCGATCTCGTCGAGCAGGCCGCCGTCCGAGGCAGCGTGGCGGGGGTGAGCACCGGCAATGCCGGCCAGACCATCGACCGCCTGTTCGTCGACAACCTGCACCTGTCCCCGCTCGGCGAGTACTACCTGTCGCTGGTCAGCTATGCCTCGGTGTACCGCCGCTCGCCGGTGGGGGCCTGGGCGCCGTCGAACGTCACGGCCGAACAGGCGAATGCGTTGCAGAACGTGGCCTGGCAGTCGGTCTCCAACTACTACAACAGCGCGAGCACGCCGAGCATGGACCAATGCCAGGCAGTGATGCGCGACCAGGTGTGCAGCGCCTACGCCAATTACTCCGGCAACCCTGGCCTGGCCTCGAGCTGCAGCGCCCGCTTCACGCAGCAAGCACAGAACAACCCGTTCTACTACAGCGCGGCAGGCGACAACGGCTTCTGGTTCCCTTGAGCCAGGGTCAGCGCGTGGCGCGCAGGCGGACGCGCTCCAGATAGGCGTTCCCGTCCGGCGGCTGCCCGCTGCGCTGCGACGCCCAGACCATTTCGCCCAGGCACTCCATGACCTCGTGGTGGGCGTCGTGCAGCGAGCCGCGTTTGGCGGCCAGCAACTCCACCGCTTGGCGGATGCCGCGCGGCTGGTCGATCGAACACTGCTCGCTGATCGTCAGGTGCATCGACAGGTGCAGGAACGGGTTGGCGCGGCCGCTCTCCACCGTGTAGCTGGCGGCCACCGCCTCGTCGAGGTCGGCCAGATCGGCGTGGTGTTCCGGATGGCGTTCGATCCACTGCGCGGCCAACACCTCCATCGGCTCCAGCGCGATGCGCTCGCGGTCCTTGCGCCAAGCCTCGCAAAAGAAGCGGCGGACGTCGTGCTGTGAGGGATTGAACATGGGCCGACAATTGTCTTATCCAATTGAAAGACCCGCATGCAAGTCAGCACCGAACAACTCTTCACCCAGGCCCGCACGCAGAACGGCTTCAAGCCCACCGCCGTCAGCGACGATCAACTGCGTGCGCTCTACGACCTGCTGAAGTGGGGGCCGACCTCGGCCAACTGCTCGCCGGCGCGTTTTCAGTTCGTGCGCGGCGCGCAAGGCAGGGAAAAGCTGATGGCCTGCACGTCGCCGGCCAATGCACAGAAGATTGCACAAGCGCCCGTCACCGCCATCATCGGCATGGACATGGCGTTTCACGAGAAGCTGCCGTTCCTGTTTCCGCACACTGATGCGCGGGCCTGGTTCACCGGCAACGACGCCTAGATCGCCGAGACGGCGTTTCGCAACTCGTCGCTGCAGGGTGGCTACTTCATCATCGCCGCGCGTGCGCTGGGCCTCGGTTGCGGGCCGATGAGCGGCTTCGACGCGGCCAAGCTCGACGCCGCGTTCTGGGTTGGCACGACGGTCAAGACGAACTTCATCTGCACGCTCGGCGAGGGTGACCCGAGCAAGGTTCTGGCGCGCAGTCCACGCCTGTCGTTCGAAGAGGCGTGCAGTCTGACGTGACGGCCCCTGGCTCGCTTCGCTCGCCTGCCTGACGTGAGCTTTCTCACCGACCCGTGGTTCTACGCCGTCGCCGTGCCGGCGGTGCTGCTGATGGGATTGGCCAAAAGCGGCTTCCTGATGGGCTTCGGCTCGCTGGCCACGCCGCTGCTGGCGCTGGCTGTGCCGGTGCCACAGGCCGCGGCGATCATGCTGCCGCTGCTGCTGGTGATGGACTTCACCAGCATTCATCAACTGTGGCGGCATCGTGACCGCGAGCTGCTGCGCCTGCTGTTGCCGGCCGGGTTGATCGGCACGGTGGTTGGCACGCTGCTGTTCGGTGTCTTCTCCAGCAAAGCGGTGGCTGCGGTGGTGGGCGCACTGACGCTGCTGTTTCTGGCGCAGCGCCTGCTCTTTCCACCGCACCGCGATGCGCCGCCGCCGCCCAAGGCAGTGGGTTTCGTGCTCGGAATTGCCGCGGGCTTCACGAGCTTCGTTGCCCATGCCGGCAGCCCGCCGCTGTCGGCCTATGTGTTGCCGCTGCGCATGGCTCCGATGCGCTTCACGGCGACGATGGCGGTGCTTTTCACTGCGATCAACTTGTCGAAATGGATTCCGTATGCGTGGCTGGGCCTGCTCGAGACGCGCAACCTCGCCACGTCGCTGGTGCTGGTGCCGCTGGCGCCGCTGGGCGTGTGGCTCGGTGTCTGGCTGACACGGCGCATCGCTTCGGACTGGTTTTACCGCATGGCCTACACCGGCATGGCGGCCACCGGGCTGAAGCTGTTGTGGGACGGGCTGCGCTGAAACTCAGTCGTCGCTGACCTTGACGTCGCCTGTCCAGCCGTCGCTGGTGGCGCGGCTGTCTTTCCTCTGCCGCTCTTCGGCCATGAACTGCTCCATCTGCGCGCGGCCGATCTTGCTCATTGCGATCAACTTCGATTCGTCCTTGAAGTGCGGCGCCGCTTCGTTCAGCTGCTCAAGGTTGTGGCGGCGGAAGCGCAGCGCCAGATTGCGCGCCTGGTGGCGCTCGAAGCCGAGCGCTTCGAGCACGCCGCGCGCGCTCATCAGCGCTGAGTCGAAGGTCTCGCGTTCGATCAGCGTCACGCCGCGGTCGCGCAGCTGGTAGTAATGCTGCACGTTGCGCGCGCGGGCGATCAGCGTCAGGTGCGGGAAGTGTTCGCGCGCCATGTCCACCAGCGCCAGGCTCTGCTCGATATCGTCGATGGCGACGACGAGCACGCGCGCCTCGCCGCCGCCAGCCTTGCGCAGCAGGTCCAGCCGTGTCGCGTCGCCGTAAAAGACGTTGATACCGAAGCGGCGAATGCCTTCGACGGCCTCGCTGTCGTAGTCGAGCACCGTCGGCTTGATGCCGTTGGCCAGCAGCAGCCGGCCGATGATCTGCCCGTAGCGGCCGAAGCCGGCAATGATCACCTGCTCGTTCTGCGCCTCGTCGATCTCGGCCAGCTTGCGCACACCTTGCTGGGCCAGACGCGGCAGCAGCCACTTGTCGGCCAGCACCAGCGCCAGCGGTGAGATCAGCATCGACACCGCGACGGCAGCGACGAGCAACGACGACACCGAGCCGTCGATCACACCGGCCTGCTGTGCCGCCTGAAAAACGACGAAGCCGAACTCACCGCCCTGCGCGAGCAGGATCACGAACACCGGCCGTTCGGCGAGCGGGATCGGCATGCCGCGAGCGATGACGGTCAACACGATCGCCTTGATCGTCAGAAAACCGAGCACGATGGCGGCCACCAGGCCCGGCTGCGCGAACACGACCGCGAAGTCGATGCTCATGCCGACGGCGATGAAGAACAGGCCGAGCAGCAGGCCCTTGAACGGTTCGAGATCGGTCTCCAGCTCGCGCCGGTATTCGCTTTCGGCGAGCAGCACGCCGGCCAGAAAAGCGCCGAGCGCCATCGACAAACCCACCGCATGCATGAGCGCTGCAGTGGCGACGACGAGCAGCAGCGACGCGGCCGTGAAGACCTCCGGCGTCTTGCTGCCGGCGATCCAGCGCAGCGCCGGCCGCAGCAGCAGGCGGCCACCGAGCAGCAGCCCCGCGATCACGGCCACCGCCTTGGCGGCGCCCCACCAGCCGCCGCCGGCTGCATCGGCCGCGGCGGGGGCGAGCAGGGGCAACAAGGCCAGGATCGGAATGGCCGACACGTCCTGGAACAGCGCGACGCTGAGCACGCCTTGGCCGGCGTTGGTCGGCATGGCCTTGCGCTCGGC
>JANOEG010000500.1:0-7549 GCA_031413095.1 Burkholderiales bacterium
TCGGCAGCCGTGCGATGAGCGCGCCGACCGTCTTGCCCGGGGCGCCGTTCCTCGCCTGGCGTGGCCTACAGCTCGAGCTCGAAGGCCAATCGCTCGATGCGCTGGCTCACGAATACGGCACGCCGCTGTTCGTCTATTCGCGTGCCGCCATGCACCATGCGCTGGCCTCGTACACGCGCGCACTGGCGGGGCGACGGCACCTGGTTTGCTATGCGATGAAGGCCAACTCGTCGCTGGCGGTGTTGCAGACGTTTGCACAGGCCGGCTGCGGTTTCGACATCGTCTCGGTCGGCGAGCTGGAGCGCGTGCTGGCCGCTGGCGGCGATCCGAAGAAGATCGTCTTCTCCGGCGTCGGCAAGCGGCCCGACGAGATGCGGCGCGCGCTTGAGGTCGGCGTCAAGTGCTTCAACGTTGAGAGCCTGGGCGAGTTGCAATCCTTGTCGGAAGAAGCGCGGGCCATGAACTGCAAGGCGCCGGTCAGCCTGCGCATCAACCCCGACATCGACCCGAAGACGCACCCGTACATCTCGACCGGCCTGCAAGGCAACAAGTTCGGCATCGCACACAAGGAGGCCGTGACGGCGTACCGCGTTGCGGCCAGCCTGCCGGGCCTCGAGGTGGTCGGCATCGACTGCCACATCGGCTCGCAGATCACCGAAGTTGGCCCGTACGCCGACGCACTCGATCGGCTGCTCGACCTGATCGAAGCCATCGAGGCCGAGAACATCGGCATCCGCCATCTCGATGTGGGCGGCGGCCTGGGCATCACCTACACCGACGAAACACCGCCCGAGGCCGAGACGCTCGTCGGCCAGATGCTGGCCCGCATCGATGCACGCGGCCACGGCACGCGTGAGCTGCTGTTCGAGCCCGGCCGCTCGCTGGTCGGCAACGCCGGCGTGCTGCTGACCGAAGTGCTGGTCACCAAACATGGCACGCCGAAAAACTTCTGCATCGTTGACGCAGCGATGAACGACCTGCTGCGCCCTGCCCTGTACCAGGCAACGATGGGCATCGTGCCGTGCCTGCAACGCGCTGGCGCGACCACGCTGTACGACGTGGTCGGGCCAGTTTGCGAGTCGGGCGATTGGTTGGGCCGTGATCGCAAACTTGCCGTGCGGCCCGGCGACCGCCTGGCAGTGCTGTCGGCGGGCGCCTACTCGATGGCGATGGCCAGCAACTACAACAGCCGCCCGCGCGCTGCGGAAGTGATGGTCGATGGCAAGCAGGCCCACCTGATCCGCGAACGCGAGACGGTGCGCGAGTTGTTCGCGCACGAGCGACTGATCGGCAGCTAGATCCGCTTTTCCACCACCGCGTGGCACGCGATGCGGATGCCTTCAAAGTCATTCAAGGTCGGCCGCTCCGACTTGCAGCGCGCATTGGCATGCGGGCAGCGCGGATGGAAGGCGCAACCGGTCGGCGGGTTCAGCGGGTTCGGCACCTCGCCCTGCACCGGCGTGCGCGCGCGGCCGGTCATGTGGATGTCAGGGATCGCGTCGAGCAGCATGCGCGTGTACGGATGGCGCGGGCGCTTGAAGAGATCGGCCTTGTCGGCGAGTTCGACCAGGCGGCCGAGGTACATCACGCCGACCTGATCCGACACGTGCCGCACGACGGCCAGGTTATGCGAGATGAACAGGTAGGTCAGACCGCGCTGGCGCTGCAGGTCCTTCATGATGTTGAGCACCTGCGCCTGCACGCTGACGTCGAGCGCCGAGGTCGGCTCGTCGCAGACCAGAAACTCGGGTTGCGTGGCCAGCGCGCGGGCAATGGAGATGCGCTGGCGCTGGCCGCCGGAAAACTGGTGCGGAAACTTTTCCGCATCAGCCGCCGCAAGGCCGACCGAGCCCAGCAGCTCGGCGACCTTGGCACGCTGCTCGCCGTCGTCGGTAACGAGGCCATGCTCGCGGATCGGCTCGGCGACGATGTCCAGCACTTTCCAGCGCGGGTTCAGGCTCGCATAGGGATCCTGAAAGATCATCTGCATGCGGCGGCGCAATGTGCGCGTCTGCTCGGCGTCGAGCGTCTTCGTGTCGACGCCGCTGAACTGCACGTTGCCGCGTGTCGGTTTGTACAGGCCAACAAGCAGGCGGGCGACCGTGCTCTTGCCGCAACCGACTCGCCGACGAGGGCCAATGTCTTGCCCTTCTGGATCGCGAAGCTGACGCCATCGACGGCGTGCACGAACTGGCGGGGCTTGCGGTCGATGACACGGTTCAACCACGGCGCGGACACGTCGAAGCTCTTGGCCAGATCAGTCACTTCAACGATCGCCGTCATGGTGACCTCCGCAGGGCCGCCCCAAGGTGGTCACGCGCCCCCTCGGGGGGCCGCGAGCGAATGCGAGCTTGGGGGCTCATCATCTGTTGACCAGCCAGCAGGCCGCGCGCGTGGCCCCAACGTCCATCAACTCCGGGCGCTCGCTCTTGCAGCGATCGAACACTTTCGGGCAGCGCGGATTGAAAGCGCAGCCTTTGGGGATCGAGTTCAACCGCGGCATCGACCCGTCGATCTGCATCAATCGCTCGCGGTCTTCGTCCATCGCCGGGATCGAACCCATCAGGCCGACCGTGTACGGATGCGTCGGCCGGTTGATGACATCGCCCACCGGCCCAATTTCCGCGATGCGTCCGGCGTACATGACGGCAACGCGGTCGCAGGTCTCGGCGATCACGCCCATGTCGTGCGTCACCAGCATGACCGCCGCGCCATGGTCTTTGCACAGGCGCTTGAGCAGCGAAATGATCTGCGCCTGGATCGAGACATCGAGTGCGGTCGTCGGTTCGTCGGCAACGATCAGCTTCGGCTCGGCAGCCAGGGCCAAGGCAATGACGACACGTTGGCGCATGCCGCCGGAAAACTGGTGCGGGTATTGCTCGATGCGCTGCTCGGCCGCCTGAATACCGGTTTCCTGCAGCAGCTTGATGGCGCGCGCCCGCGCTTCGTCTTCACTCACCGGGAGATGGGTGCGGATGGTTTCGATCAACTGCCGGCCGATCGTGTACAGCGGGTTCAGCGAGGTCAGCGGGTCTTGAAAGATCGCGCCAATCTGGCGGCCGCGGATCTTGCGCATCGCTTCGTACGGCAGGTTGTCGATGCGCTGGCCGTTCAAGCGGATTTCGCCACCGGCAATCCGGCCGGGGGGTTCGAGCAAACCGATGATCGCAGCGCCGGTGAGCGACTTGCCGGCGCCAGACTCACCAACGACACCAAGTATCTCCCCGGGCGCGATCGAAAACGAGATGTCGTCGAGTGCCAACAGCTTGGCACGGCGCGTCGGGAATTCGACGCGCAGGTTCTTGACTTCGAGCAACGGCGCTGGGGTACTCATTGGAGCCTCGGGTTCAATGCGTCACGCAGCCAATCGCCAAGCAGGTTCACCGACAGCGCGATCAGGACCAGCATCAAGCCGGGAAAGATCGTGATCCACCACTCACCGGAGAACAGGAAGTCGTTGCCGATGCGGATCAGCGTGCCCAGCGACGGCTGCGTCGGCGGCACACCGACGCCGAGAAAGGACAGCGTGGCTTCGGTCAAGATGGCGGTGGCGACCTGAATCGTCGCCAGCACGAGCACCGGGCCCATGACATTGGGCAGCACATGTTTCCTCATGATGCGCAGCGGCGCCACGCCGACCACGCGCGCGGCCTGCACGTATTCCTTGTTGCGTTCCACCAGCGTCGAGCCGCGCACGGTGCGTGCGTACTGCACCCAGCCGGGCAAGGCGATCGCTAGCACGAGCACCGCAAAAGCCAGTGTGTCGTGGGCGTTGGGAAACATCGCGCGGCCGACGCCGTCGATCAAGAGCGCGATCAGGATCGACGGAAACGACAGCATGACATCGCAGACGCGCATGATGAACGCGTCGATCTTGCCGCCGACAAAACCTGACAGCAGGCCAAGGGCCACGCCGACGATCACCGACAGCGCGACCGATGCCAAGCCGACGAGCATCGAGATGCGCGCGCCGTACATGATGGCCGAGAGGATGTCGCGGCCCTGGTCGTCGGTGCCGAGCAGGTACTTCGCGCTGCCGCCTTCCTCCCACATCGGCGGCAGCCGCGCATCGGACAACTCGAGCGTGGCCAGATCGAACGGGTTGTGCGGCGCCACCCACGGCGCGAACAGCGCGCTGAATATGCACACCGCCGCCACCACCGCCGCGCCGATCGCCATCGGCGAGGTGCGGAAGCTGTGCCAGACGTCGCCGTCGAAGAAACGCTCGAGCGCCGTGGCTGCCATCACTTCACGCTGATGTACTTGAACGGCATGAAGTTGTCGGCGAGCTGGACCAGCGATACGTTCTTCTTCATCGCCCAGGCCAGCGCCTGCTGATGCAGCGGGATGTGGCCGATGTCGTCGGCGTGCAGCTTGAACGCTTCCGCGATCATCGCGTTGCGCTTGCCCTGGTCGGTCTCACCCTGGATCTTTTGCGTCAGTTCATCGATCTTGGCGTTGCTGTACGAACCGAGGTTGAAGGTGCCCTGGCCCTTGTCGGTAGGCGTGGCCATGAGGTTGGACAGCGCATTGTGGGCATCGTAGGTGCCGGGCGTCCAGCCAAGCAGATAGAAACTCGTGTCACGGCGCAGGATCTTCGGGAAGTAGGTGGCCTTGCTCTCCGCCTGCAGGTTGACCTTGACACCGATGCGTGCCAGGTTGGCCGCCACGGCTTGGCAGATCTCGCCGTCGTTGACGTAGCGATCGTTCGGGCAGTTCATGCCGACTTCGAAGCCGTTCGGGTAGCCCGCTTCGACGAGCAGCTTCTTCGCGGCGTCAGCGTCGTGCGGCAGGCGCTTGTTCATGTCGGGCACGAAACCCTTGATGCCCGGTGCGATCATCAAGCCGGTGGGGGTGGCGGCGTTGCGCATCACACGCGCCTTGATCGTTTCGATGTCGATCGCCTGGAAAAACGCTTGCCGCACCCGCTTGTCCTTGAACGGGTTCTTGCCCTTGACGCTCGACGACAGCAGTTCGTCGCGCTTCTGGTCCATGCCGAGGAAGATCGTGCGCAACTCGGGGCCTTGCATCACGGCGAGATTGGCGTTGGACTTCAAACGCTCCACGTCTTGCAGCGGCACCGGCTCCATCATGTCGAGCTCGCCGGACAGCATGGCGGCGACGCGCGTCGCGTCGTTGCCGATCGGCGTGAAGATCACTTCATCGACGTTGCCATCGACCTTGCCCCAGTAGGCGCCATTTCGAACGAAGGTGCTGCGCGTCGTCGGCTGACGCTCTCGCAAACGGTACGGGCCGGTGCCGTTGGAGCGGAACGACGCCGTGTTCTCGATGCCCTTGCGCCGATCGACCGGCTTCTCGGCCTTGTTGTCCTCGCACCATTTCTTGCTCATGATGTACACGAGCGAGATCACGTCGGGCAGGATCGGAAACGGCGCCGTGGTTTCGATCTCGACCGTGAGTTCATCGACCTTGCGCACCTGCTTGATCGACGAGGTGTAGCCACGCATGTCCGAGCCGTCGCCGGCAGCACGGCCGAAGCTGAACACCACGTCGTCGGCGCTGAGCGCGGTGCCGTCGTGGAACTTGACCCCCTTGCGCAATTCGAAGCGCCACACCGTCGGCGAGGTCTGCGCCCATTTGGTCGCCAGCGCAGGCTCGAGCCCGAGCTTGCGATCACGCCCGACCAGCGGCTCATAGACATTGCCGGTGATCGACAACTGCAGCGACTCGTTGAGCGAGTGCGGGTCCATCGACGTCGCATCGCCTTGGTTGGCAACGCGCAATGTGGCCGCGTGAGCGAAGCCGCAGGCCGCCACCAGCGTGGCGGCGATCAGCGTGTGTGGAATCCGCTTCATTGGATTTCTCCTTGCAATCATGACAAGGCTGCCAGCGGCAGCGACTGCTCGACAAGCCCTGCGAACAACGCACCGCCGAGCGGCAGCACATCGTCGTTGAAGTCGTACCGCGAGTTGTGCAGAAAGGCCCCGCCGCCCTGCCCCAGGCGCAGGTACGCGCCAGGCTTGACCTGCAGCATGAACGAAAAATCTTCGGCGCCCATGCTCGGCGACATCTGCCGCGTGACGCGGTCCTCGCCGACGATCGAGGCGGCCACATCCGCCGCGAACATCGCATGCTGGCCGCTGTTGATCGTTGCCGGGTAGGTACGCTGGTAGTGCAGCGATGCCGTGGCGCCGAAGGCCACGGCCACCGAATCGACCAGCCGCGCCAGCCGTTCTTCGACCATGTCCTGCACCTCGGGGCGGAAGGTGCGCACCGTGCCGATCAGCTTGGCCTCGCGCGGGATGACGCTGAAAGCGCCGATGTCGCCGGCTTGCATCGCGCAGATGCTGATTACGGCGCTATCGACCGGGCTGACGTTGCGCGCGACGATGCTTTGCACCGCGGTGATGATGTGTCCGGCCACCAGCACCGGATCAACGGCCAAATACGGATGCGCGCCATGCCCGCCGCGGCCGTGCACAACGATCTCGATGCGGTCGGCCGCGGCCATCATCGGCCCTGAGTTGACGCCGATGTGGCCCGCCGGCAGCGACGGCCAGTTGTGCATCGCGTAGACCGAGTCGACCGGGAAGCGCTCGAACAGGCCGTCGTCGATCATCGCCTTGGCGCCAGCAAAACCCTCTTCGCCAGGCTGGAAGATCAGCACCGCGCTGCCATCGAAGCGCCGCGTCTCGGCCAAATAGCGCGCCGCGCCGACGAGCATCGTCGTGTGGCCGTCGTGCCCGCAGCCGTGCATCAGGCCGCGGCTGCATGAACGCCACGCGAAGTCGTTCTCTTCGGTCATCGGCAGCGCGTCCATGTCCGCGCGCAGGCCGATCGATTTCGCACTGTCTTTCTTTGCACCATGGATCACGCCGACGACGCCGGTCTTGCCGATGCCCTCGTGGATTTCGTCAACGCCGGCGGCCCGCAGCGCCGCCACGACGCGCTGCGCGGTGCGCTTTTCTTCGAAGCCGATTTCAGGGTGCGCGTGCAGATCGCGGCGAAACGCCGTCAGCTCGCCATGCCACGCGCCCAGCCGCTGGTATGCGCCGCTGCTGCCACGAACCGGCGCATTCATCTCTAGTGCCCTCCCGCCGACTGCTCGATGCGCAACCGCGGATCGACGACGAAGTACAGGAGATCGACGACGAGGTTGATGACGACGAAGATCAGCGCGATCAGGCACAGGTAGGCGGCCATCACCGGGATGTCGGCGAACTGCACCGCCTGGATGAACAGCAGCCCCATGCCGGGCCACTGGAACACCGTCTCGGTGATGATCGCAAAGGCGATCAGCGCGCCCAGTTGCAACCCGGTGATGGTGATCACCGGCACGAGCGTGTTCTTCAGCGCGTGGCCGAAGTACACGGCCGAATTCGGCAAGCCGCGCGCGCGTGCGAACTTGATGTAGTCGGTGCGCAGCACTTCAAGCATTTCGGCGCGCACCAGGCGCACGATCAGCGCCAGCTGGAACACCGACAGCGTCACCGCCGGCAGGATCAGGTGTTTCCAGCCGTCGACTGTCAGGAAGCCGGTGCTCCAGCCGCCGAAGCTCAGCACGTCACCGCGGCCGAAACTGGGCAGC
>JANOEG010000501.1:0-2786 GCA_031413095.1 Burkholderiales bacterium
GCGTTCTTGCCGTCACGCGAAGTCACCGCCGATCGGGCGGTGGCGGAGTGGGTGGTGAAGGGGCCGAAGGGGATGCGCATCGGCCTCACGGCGCGCGCGGATCGGGCGGGGGCGGTGCGGGGTGAGGTGACGTTGGATTGATTGCGGCTCGATTCGGGTTCATGACTGCGTTCCCAATGCTGTCTTTCACGTCGCAACCGTGCGTACTAACGTACGCAAGCGAAGAACAATGAAAGCGCTACGAGAACTCAAGCAGTTGCTCTCTGAGCTTGAAGCATCCAAGCCGAGCCCCGACTTCACAGAGTCAACCATGCTGCGGGTTCGCAAGATCCTAGAGGCGCGGGCATATCGAGGCGAGTTCGTTCACCTGCACTTCTTTTGCCATTGGGTCGTGCATGCGTCCCTGCACGACAGTCCACTAATTTACAAGTGGCTCACAGTGGCAAGCGACGCCGCTATCGGGCTATTCAACGGCAGAACCAACCCGGCGGAGTGCATCAAGGTTGGAGCAACGATCCTCAACCTCGACGGCCTCCGCGCTCAGCTTCGCAGCCTGTTGGCGCGTGAGCGCCTCGATACGTTCCTCGCTGACAGCGACGACTACTGGTACTGCTTTGTTCAGGGGCTCTTGGCTTGCATCTACGAAACCCCAATCGGGGTCCCGGAAGTCGGGCAAGGCAACGCTAAGGCTCATGAGCGCGCTCAAAAGTACCTTGCTCAGTATTCAGCGGCCCCGGACAAACCGTTTCTTGATTGCATCCGCACTATCGAAGTCTTCGTGCAAGACAACAAGTTCAAGGTGATCCTTCGTTCACAGGGAAGATTTGAACCTCTCTTCACGGTTGCAAATATGTATCCATTCATGGAGTTTGACGCCATGGGCTTGGCGACCAGCCCATGGGCTGAAACTGTTGACCTAGTGATGACGCCGCCGCTCGTCCATCTCAAAAGTACAGCTTAGGGCGAGCCGCATCGCTCACAACGGTCTGCCGACTTGCCGATCTGCTGCCACCAACGTGCGCGCGTTCTTCAACCGCCCATCAGCACCGCCGTCCCGCTGACCGCCACCATCATCATCCCGTTGGCTTCGCCGAGTACTTCGTAGTCGAAGTCGATGCCGACGACGCCGTTGGCGCCGAGTTCGCGCGCCGCGGCTTTCATGTCGTCGAGCACCGCATCACGCGCACCGGACAGCGCGCGTTCGTAGCCGCCGGCACGGCCGCCGACGACGTCGCGCACAGACGAGAACAGGTCGCGAAAGATGTTCGCGCCGATGATGGCCTCGCCGTTGACGATGCCGAGGTATTTCTCGATGCGTGGTCCGCCGTCGCCCGTGCTCGGCACGATCGTGGCGAGAAAGAAGCCGTCGTCATTTTTCGAGAACCAGCCCATGTGTCGATCTCCGGAAGTTGGGAAGCAGCGGCCCGCCAGTGTGCACTTCAGTCGCGCTTGTGTGCGCCACCGATGGTTTTCTCTGCCGCCGCGCGGCCTTCGCGCTCGACCTGCTCGATGTAGTCGCTCCAACGCAATGCGTCGTAGTCTTTGCTCGCGCCGTAGCGGCGCAGTTGCTGGATGTGGTGCCCGCAGCGAAGCTCACTCGCGTCAAGAGCGCTGCCGCCACCGCCGAGCTTGCGCGTTTCGGCTTGCATGCAGGTGATGTACGGCGCTACGAGCGTGCGCCGTGCTTCGTCCTTCTCTGCCGCAGTCGGCGTGCGCGCAGGCAGCGGTGGCGGCAGCGTGGCGCAGGCCACAGCGAGTGCCGCTGCAATCAACGACGCCGCGCGCCGCCAGTGCATCACACGGCGCGGCGCTGGAAGAGCGCGTCGTGCAACGCCATGCCGACGAGCATCGCCGGCACGAACCACAGCGCAGGCCCGAAGCCGCTGGACAGCGCAACGATCGCAGGACCAGGACAGAAACCGGCCAGTCCCCAGCCGATGCCGAACAGCACGCCGCCGCCGATCAGACGCGCGTCGATCGCATGGCCCATCGGCAGCTCGATCGGCTCACCGCTCCAGCTCCTGCGCCCTGCGGCAGCGCGCCGCTTGGCGAACGTGAACGCGCCGATCGCCACCGCGATCGCGCCGGCCATGACGAAGGCCAGGCTCGGGTCCCAACGCCCGAACAGGTCGAGAAAACCTTGCACCTTGGCCGGATCGGTCATGCCGCTCATCAGCAGACCGATGCCGAAGACCAGGCCGGCCAGCAAGGCGATCAGGGCGCCCATTGGTCAGCCGCCGATCGCGTGCCGCAGCACGAACACGGTGACAAAACCCGCGCCCATGAACGCCAGCACATTGACCAGCGAGCGCAGCGACAGCCGCGACAGGCCGCAGACGCCATGGCCGCTGGTGCAGCCGTTGCCCATGCGCACACCGATGCCGACGGCGAGGCCAGCCGCGATCAACAGCGCCGGCCCGGCGCTGCTCGTGGCCGTTGGCAGCGGCGCGAACAAGCGCCACACCCAAGGCGCCATCAGCAGCCCGCCGATGAAGGCCCAACGGATCGCATCGCGCCCCGGCGCGCGGCCGAGGACGAGGCTGTGCAGCGCACTGCCGACGATGCCCGCGATGCCGGCGACGCGGGCCGCGCCAAGGATCAGCAGCGCCGACGCCAGGCCGATCAGCGCGCCGCCGATCAGTGCCGGCGCGTAGTCGATGATCATGCGGCTATTGCTGCCAAATGACCTTCTTGCGCGAGCCGACCCACTTCTCGTAGTTCGCGCCGTAGACCTCTTCGATCCGGTTGCGCTTGACCTTGAAGGTCGGCGTGATGAAGCCGTTGTC
>JANOEG010000502.1:0-2125 GCA_031413095.1 Burkholderiales bacterium
GTACAACACGATCTTCAAGAAATACTTCGGCACCGAGCCGGCCGCACCCGCGGCGGCTGCAGCGCCGGCCCCCGCAGCGTCGAAGTGAACTAGACAGGAGGACCGGCCATGGGTCTGCGTTGGGAGATCCTGGCTGGCTACGGGCCGCTGTTCGTCAGTGGCCTGTGGATGACGATCCAGTTGACGCTGATCGCCCTCACCGCGGGGCTGGCGCTCGGCGTGCTGCTCGGCCTGGTCAGCAGCTCGCACGACGCGCCACAGCCTTCGAACCCGCTTCTCGCCTGGGGCTTGAAGGTCACACGCTGGATCACGGTGGCCTACGTCACCTTCTTCCGCGGCACACCGCTGTTCGTGCAGATCCTGCTCGTGCACTTTGCGCTGATGCCGGCGCTGATCCATCCCGACGGCGGGCTGCTTCTCTCCGGTGACGCCGCACGCACGTTCAGACAAGAGCATGGCGCATTCTTCTCCGGCGCACTGGCGCTGACGTTGAACGCCGGCGCCTACATCAGCGAAATCTTCCGCGCCGGCATCCAGAGCATCGCCCGCGGCCAGACGCAGGCCGGCTACAGCCTGGGCCTGACGCATGTGCAGACGATGAAGCAGATCGTGCTCCCGCAAGCCTTTCGGCGCATGGTGCCGGCCCTGGTCAACGAAGGCATCACGCTGATCAAGGATTCGTCACTCGTCTCGGCGATCGGCCTGGCTGAACTCGCTCTCGCGGCGCGTACCGTCGCTGGCGCGTACTCGCGCTACTGGGAACCGTACCTGCTGATCTCGGCGGTCTACCTGGTGCTGTCGCTGGCGCTGGCGATGGTGGCCAAGCGGTTGGAAGCGCCGGCGCATTTGCGCGGACGCTAGGGACTGATCAACGCGCCAGTGACAGCCCCTGCGCGTCGAAGGCGTGGCAGTCGGCCGGCGGCAACTGCACATGCACCGTGTCGCCGCGGCGCACGGCGCTTTGGCCGACCACCTGCACGACCACCGGCTGCAACGCACTCAGCGTGCCATAGAGCACGGTGTTGCCACCGAGCTGCTCGATCAGGCCGACGGTGACCGGCAGGCCCCCGTCGGCGAGCAGCACATGCTCGGGGCGGATGCCGAGCGTGACCGCGTCGCCCACCGACCCCTTGTTCGCATCGGCTGCCACCGAGAGCGACTCGCCGCCGGCCAACGCCACCGTCAGGCCCTGCGCGTCGCGGCCGGTGACCTTCGCCTCCAGGAAGTTCATCTTCGGGCTGCCGATGAAGCCGGCGACGAAGCGGTTGGCCGGGCGGTTGTAAAGGTCCAGCGGCGTGCCGCTCTGCTCGATCACGCCGTCGCGCAGCACGACGATGCGGTCGGCCATCGTCATCGCCTCGACCTGGTCGTGCGTGACGTAGATCATCGTCGTGCCGAGGTCGGCGTGCAGCTTCGACAACTCCACGCGCATCTGCACGCGCAATTCGGCGTCGAGGTTCGATAGCGGCTCGTCGAACAGGAACAGCTTCGGGTTGCGCACGATCGCGCGGCCGATCGCCACGCGCTGGCGCTGCCCGCCCGACAGCGCCTTGGGCTTGCGTTGCAGGTAGGGCTCGATCTTCAGCATCGCCGCGGCGAGCTGCACGCGCTGGTCGATCACGTCCTTCTTCTCGCCCGCCGTCTGCAGGCCGAAGGCGAGGTTGTCGTAGACCGTCATGTGCGGGTACAACGCGTACGACTGGAACACCATCGCGATCTGGCGCTGAGCCGGCGGCACGTCGTTGACGCGAACGCCGTCGATGCAGAACTCGCCGCCGGTGATGGCCTCCAGCCCCGCGATCATGCGCAGCAGCGTCGACTTGCCGCAGCCCGAGGGACCGACGAAGACGACGAACTCGCCCGAGGGCACGTCGAGGTCGATGCCGTGGATGACCTCAACCGTGCCGTAGCGCTTGGTGATGCCGCGCAGCGTGAGGCGGGTCATGACGTCAGGCTTTTGGCAAAGCCGCGCGTGGCCGGCACCCAGCTGGCGTAGCGGGGATGATCGGGCGCGATCGGCAGGGTCTGTGCGGTGCCGCTTTCGGCCGAGTAGTAGATCGCGGTGATGAGCTCGAGCGACGCGCGCGCGTCGGCCAGCGTCACCGGCGTCGGCGCGCCCTGCGTG
>JANOEG010000503.1:0-8855 GCA_031413095.1 Burkholderiales bacterium
GATCGCACCCGGTAGCGGCTTGCCATCGTCGATGTACATCGTGCCGCCGTTCCTCAGCACCATGTTGACGTTGTGATTGCCGCCGAAGGTGTGGCTCCACGGCAGCCAGTCGAGCAGCACCGGTTTTTCCGTCTCGAGAAAGCGCAGCGTTTGCGCCAGCATCTGCTGGTTGGCGCACAGCATGCGGTGGGTGTTGATCACCACCTTGGGGTGGCCGGTCGAGCCCGAGGTCAGCAGGTACTTGGCGTGGGTGTCGGGCGTGACAGCGTCGAACGCGGCACGCACGGCCGGCGTTTCAGCCGTCGCCAGCAGTTGAGTGAAGGGCAACGCGCCGGCATGCTTGTGGGCGCCCTGGCTGAACACGGCGACGAGGCCCTCGACGCCGCAGCCGACCAGTGGCGCGCCATACACCGCGGCATCCGAGCCGTACACCAGCGCCGGCTGCAGCGTTTGCAGGATGCCGTGGATCTTGCTGAACTCGCCCTGCGCCAAGCGGCTGTAGCCGCTGCTCACGGTGCAGACCGCGCGGCCGACGTGCAGCGCGGCGAGCATCAACAACAAATGGTCGAGCGAGTTGTCGGACAGCACAACGACTGGCCGGCCCGCCGGCAGCTTCATGTCGAGCAGCGACTGCGCCACCGCACGGGCCTGTTGGCGCAGTGCCGACCAGCTCAGTACGGTCCAGCCGCTGCCCGACGGCTCGGCAAAGGCCGGCGCATCGGGCGTCTCGCGCGCCCAGCGCTCAAGCCACTCGCCGACGCAGCGCGCATAGGGCGCCAGCGGCTCGGGGTGGTGCAGCGTGAAGGCGCCGCCGCCAAGATCGGTTTTGATCGTGCGCGGCGGTGCCAGTTGGCTCGAATCGTCGAAGAAGCCGGGGGGTGACATGGTTCACTCCATACACATGTGTATGTGTTTGGAATGGATGCTAAGGGCGCATCTTCCGCAGCGCATCAGGGTTTGCCCGAGTTTCCGTACAGAGGTGTATGGCATCATTTCGTCAACCATGCCGACCGCCCTGAAGACCCCGCCGCCCAAGCGTCCGCGCACCAAGGCTCGTACCACGGCACGCACCACGCCGCGTGCGCCGGCCGCGCCGGCCGCTGACAGCGAGCGCGCGCAGCTCACGCCGGAAACCTGGGTCGAGGCGGCCACGCAGGTGCTGGTGAACGAGGGCATTGATCATGTGCGTGTCGATGTGCTGGCGCAGCAGCTCGGCGTCACGCGCGGCAGTTTCTATTGGCACTTCCGCGACCGTGAAGACCTGCTGCGGCGTGTGCTCGCCGCTTGGCGCGAGCGCGCCACCGAGCAACTGACGGCGCGGCTGGAGAGCGCCCACACCGACCCGCGCGCGCAGATCCGCGACGTCATCTCGCTGCCGTTTCGTGGCCGTGCCGCGACGCAGGCGGCGCGCATCGAATTGGCGATCCGCGCCTGGGCGAGGCGCGATGATCTGGCGCGGGCCGCAGTCGATGAAGCCGACGCGAGCCGCATCGCGTACCACGTGCAGTTGTTTTCGGCGCTGGGATTCGAGCGCAGCGAAGCCCGCTCGCGCGCCTTCGTGCTTTACGGCTACGAGGTCGCGGAGTCGCTGTTGCACCGCCAGGGCAGCGAGGAACAGCGCCGCTCGCGCGCCGTGCTGGTGGAAAAACTGCTGACTGCCCCGATGGTGGGGTGAACGCGGGGGTTGGCCGGACGACGGCGCTCAGCGGTGGCTGCGCGCGTCTTCGATCACTTTGCCGTCGTTGGCGAGCTCACCGCTGCGCTTGAAGGCGACCGTGCCGCGCAACTTGGTGATGTCGCGCAGGCTCTGCGCAACACGCTCGGACAGCCCCTCGGGTTCCGCATGCGCGAGTTCGGCGAACAGCGTCATGCGGTCCTCGGCCATTTCCCCTTCGACGACAAGCCGCGCGCGCAAGAGTTCGGGGTGGCGCTTGACCACCTCGGCGATTTGGCTGGCGTGCACAAACATGCCGCGCACCTTGGCCGTCTGGTCGGCTCGGCCGAGCCAGCCCTTGATGCGCGCATTGGTGCGGCCCGAGGGGCAGCGGCCCGGCAGCATCGCGGACAGGTCGCCGGTGCCGAAGCGGATCAGCGGATAGTCGGCGTTGAGCGTGGTCACGACGACTTCGCCGACCTCGCCTTCGGGCACCGGATCGTCCGAGCCGGGCCGGACGATCTCGACGATCACGCCTTCGTCGAGGACCAGGCCTTCGCGGGCTGAAGTTTCATACGCGATGAGGCCGAGGTCGGCGGTGGCGTAGCACTGATAGCCGGCGATGCCGCGCTCGGCAAGCCAATCGCGCAGGCTGGGCGGAAACGCTTCACCGCCGAGCAATGCCTTTTTCACCGACGCGA
The DNA here is from genome assembly GCA_031413095.1 of Burkholderiales bacterium. GTDB lineage: Bacteria > Pseudomonadota > Gammaproteobacteria > Burkholderiales > Burkholderiaceae_C > CADEEN01. The sequence continues at coordinate 2,356 of JANOEG010000503.1, forward strand.
TGTTGACGCCAGTCTCGGCCGCCTTCTCGACCAGGATCTTCAGAAAGCTCGGCGTGCCGATGTAGGCATCGGGTTTCAACTCCGCCATCGCCTGCAGTTGCAGCTCGGTGTTGCCGACGCCGCCGGGGAAGACGGTGCAGCCCAGCGCCAGCGCGCCCGACTCCATCATCAAGCCGCCGGGTGTGAGGTGGTACGAAAAACAGTTGTGCGCCAGATCGCCTTCGCGCAGGCCGGCGGCAAACAGCGCGCGTGCCAGGCGCCAGTAGTCGCGCGCGGCGGACTCTGGCTCGTAGATCGGGCCGGGCGACTGGAACACACGTTGCGCAGGACGTGCGCGGGGTAATGCACGCCAGCCGAGTGCGGAGAAGCCACCGAACGGATCGGTGGCGACCGAAGCGCGCTGGCGTTCGAGAAGTTGCGACTTGCGCGTCACCGGCAGTTTTGCCAGCGCGGCGCGCGACGCGATCGTGGCCGCATCAACACTGGTCAGCATGTCGCCGAACGCCGCCGTGGCCTGCGCCGCACGCACTTGCGCCGGCAATGCCGCCATCAACGCCGCTTCGCGCGCAGTTGGATCGCGCGTTTCGAGCGCGTCGAAGAATGCGTTCACTCTTCGTTCTCCCACTTCGACAAACGCTTCTTCACTTCGTCGAGCAGCTTGCGCTGCTCGGTCGCAGATTTGACGGCGACGCGATCCCACTCCGGCGTCAGCATCATGCGGCGTGCCAGCCTGGCGTTGATCGCTGCGCCTTCAACGGCGAGCTCGACGACACGCTTGCCACGCATCTCATATGCGTTGCCGCGCTCGGCGAGCTTCATGTCGCGCAGTGCGCGCTTGATCGTGATCAGCGCGTTGTCGGCATTGAAGGGCGGCGGCGCAAAGCCGCCGGACTCCTCGCTCACGACAACCACCTCTTCCTGCGCTTGTAGCTCTTCACGTCGCGGAAATTCTTGCGGTCGCCGCCACCCATGCCGAGATAGAACTCCTTCACGTCCTCGTTCTCGCGCAGGTTCTTCGCCTCGCCGTCCATGACGACGCGGCCGTTCTCCAGGATGTAGCCGTAGTCGGCATAGCGCAGCGCCATGTTGGTGTTCTGCTCGGCCAGCAGAAAGGTCACCTTCTCGCGCTGGTTCAGATCTTTGACGATTTCGAACACCTCTTCGACGATCTGCGGTGCCAAGCCCATCGACGGTTCGTCGAGCAGCACCATCTTCGGCTCGGCCATCAGCGCGCGGCCGATGGCGCACATCTGCTGCTCGCCGCCCGAGGTGTAGGCGGCCTGCGATGTGCGCCGCTGTTTCAGCCGCGGGAAGTAGTTGTAGACCTTGTCGAGCGTGCGCGCGATGCCGGCTTTGCCGTCCTTGCGCGTGTAGGCGCCCGTCAGCAGGTTGTCCTCGATCGTCAGGTGCGCGAAGCAGTGGCGGCCTTCCATGACCTGGATCACGCCGCGATTGACCATCTCCGCGGTGGAGAGTTTTTCGATGCGCTCGCCGCGCAACTCGATCGAGCCCTTGGTGACGTCGCCGCGCTCTCCCGCGAGCAGGTTGCTCACGGCGCGCAGCGTCGTCGTCTTGCCGGCGCCGTTGCCGCCGAGCAAAGCGACGACGCCCCCCTCGGGCACCTGCAACGACACACCCTTCAACACCAGGATGACGTGGTTGTAGATGACCTCGATGCCGTTGACGTTGAGCAGGGGGGCGGCGCTCACGAGTGTGGCCTCAGCTCTGGCAGTCCGCAGGCGTGCGGCGCTCGATCTTCTTTTCGGCCGCGTACTTGTCTGCAGCCGCTTTGATCATTGGTTTGATGATCGCCTCGTCGCTCTGGTACCAGTCGCTCGTGAAGTCCCATTTCTTGCCGTCCCAGGTGTGCATGCGCGCCCACGTGGAGCCGCGGTGGTCGGCGCAGGAGGTGGAGATCGGCCGCATGACGCCCTTGAAGCCGAGCGCATCGAGCTTGGGCTGGTCGAGCGCGAGGTTCTCCAGGCCCCAGCGCGTCTGATCGCCGGTCATGACCTTGCCTTTGCCGTAGCGCTCCTGCGCGCGGCGCACGCCCTCGACGCCGAGCATCGCCTGCGTCAGCCCGCGCATGTAGAGCACGGTGCCGACTTCTTCCTTCGGCCCGGTGCCGGTGCCCTTGCCATGCAGCTTGTCGAGCACTTCCTTGACGACGGCCGCGTTCGGCTCGGCGCCGTGCTGCAGCGCCAGGCCGCTGTAGCCCTTGGCACCGTCGCCGACGTCCTTGACATCCGGCTCGGCGGCGGCCCACCACACGCCGTACATCTTCTCGCGCGGGTAGCCGGTGGCCACGGCTTCCTTGAGCGCGGTGCCGTTCATCACGCCCCAGCCCCAGAGCAGCACATAGTCGGGTCGCTGCTGGCGGATCTGCAGCCACGCCGCCTTCTGCTCGACACCCGGGTGCGTCACCGGCATCTGCATCAGCTCGAAGCCGTGCATCTTGCTGCGCTCCACCAGCAGCGGGATCGGCTCCTTGCCGTAGGGGCTGTCGTGATAGACATGGGCGATCTTCTTGCCCTTCAGCTTGTCCCAGCCGCCTTCTTTCTTGGCGATGTGCTGCAGGATGATGTCGGCCGCGTCCCAGTAGGTGCCGGTGAGCGGGAAGTTCCACTTGAAGACGTTGCCGTCGGTGCTCTCGCTGCGGCCGTAGCCGGCAGTGATGATGGGAATCTTGTCGGCCGGCGCCTTTTCGGTGAGCGCAAAGGTGATGCCGGTGGACAGCGGGTGGAAGACGGTGGCGCCGCCGTTCTTGCCCTTCAGGCGCTCGTAGCACTCGACGCCGCGGTCGGTGGCGTAGCCGGTCTCGCATTCCTCGAAGCTGATCTTGACGCCGTTGACGCCGCCGCGCGCGTTGGTGAGCTTGAGGTAGTCGACGTAGCCGTTGGCCCACGGCGTGCCGTTGGGGCCGTAGGCGCCGGTGCGGTAGCTGAGGACCGGGAAGAACTGTTCCTTCGCTTGCGCGAAGGCCGTGCCGGAGACCGCCAGCGCGGCGGCCAGGGCGAGGAATCGAACGGACTTCATGGTTTGTCTCCAGGGGTTGTGCAGGAACGGACGGGAACTCAATGCGGGAACGGCCACAAACGCAGCTTCTCTTTCGCCGTGGACCACAGGCGCGCCAGGCCATGCGGCTCGACGATGAGGAAGAAGACGATCAGCGCGCCGAAGATCATCAGTTCGGTGTGCGACACGGCCGCGGTGCCGATCGAAACGCCGATCAGATTGCCCAGCGCCGGCAGCGCCTGGTTCAAGAAGATCGGCAGGATGACGATGAAGGCGGCGCCGAAGAAGCTGCCCATGATCGAGCCGAGTCCGCCGATGATGATCATGAATAGCAACTGGAACGAGCGGTCGATCGAAAACGCCGCCGGCTCCCAGGCGCCGAGGTGGATGAAGCCCCACATCGCGCCGGCCACGCCGACCATGAACGAACTCACCGCAAACGCGGTCAGCTTGGCGTACACGGGGCGGATGCCGATCACGGCTGCGGCCACGTCCATGTCGCGGATCGCCATCCATTCGCGGCCGATGTGGCTGCGCACGAGGTTCTTAGCGAGCAGCGCGAACACGCAGACGACGCCGAGGCAGAACAGGTATTTCTCGACCGGCGTCGCAATCGGCAGGCCGAAGAACGACAGGTTCGACACGCTGACCGAGCCCGACGCGGTGTAGTTGGTGAACCACTTGATGCGCAGGAAAGCCCAGTCGGCGAAGAACTGCGCCGCCAGCGTGGCCACCGCGAGGTACAGGCCCTTGATGCGCAACGACGGAATGCCGAACAGCACGCCGACGACAGTGGCGCAGAGGCCGCCGAGCAGGATGGCCGCGAGCATCGGCATGCCGTCGATGCGGATCAGGAAGTTGTAGGCCGCGTAGGCACCCACGGCCATGAAGCCGCCGGTGCCGAGCGAGATCTGGCCGCAGTAGCCGACCAGGATGTTCAGGCCGATGGCCGCCAGCGACAGGATCAGGAACGGAATCAGAATCGCGCGGAACAGGTACTCGTCGGCGAGCAGCGGCACACCGATGACGGCGAAGGCGATGAACAGGCCGATGACGATCCGGTCCTGCGCGATCGGGAAGACCTGCTGGTCGGCGCGGTACGTCGTCTTGAACTGGCCGTTTTCGCGGTAGAGCATGTTCTTGTCCTACACGCGATCGATGATCTTCTCGCCAAACAGGCCCTGCGGCCGGACGAGAAGAACGAAGAGCACCAGCACGTAGCCGAACCAGATCTCGATGCCGCCGCCAATGTGCGGACCGACGAAGACCTCGGACAGCTTTTCGCCCACGCCCAGGATCAGGCCGCCGATGATGGCGCCGGGCACCGACGTCAGCCCGCCCAGGATCACCACCGGCAACGCCTTCAACGCCAGCAGCGACAGCGAGAACTGCACGCCGAGCTTGCTGCCCCAGATGATGCCGGCCACCAGCGCGGTGAAACCGGCGACGCTCCAGACGATCACCCACACCCGCGACAGCGGAATGCCGATCGACTGCGCGGCCTGGTGATCGTCGGCCACGGCGCGCAAGGCACGGCCGGTGGCGGTGTACTGGAAGAACAGCGACAGGGCGATCACGAGCGCGGCAGCAATGCCGGCGGCGAACAGGTCTTCCTTGTTGACCAGCACGCCGCCCTGGAACACCGACTCGAGCAGAAACAGCGGGTCCTTCGGCAGGCCGATGTCGATCTTGTAGATGTCGCTGCCGAAGATCGTCTGGCCGAAGCCGTCGAGGAAGTAGGCGATGCCGAGTGTGGCCATCAACAGCGTCACGCCCTCCTGGTTGACGAGCTTGCCGAGCACGAGACGTTCGATCAACCAGGCCACGGCCACCATCAGCGCCATCGCCGCGGCCAGGGCCAGCAGGTTGGCCAGCAGCTTGTTGTCGAACTTCAGCAGCGCCGGGAACCACTCCGAGAAGCGCGCCATCGCCAGCGCCGCGAACAACACCATCGCGCCCTGTGCAAAGTTGAAGACGCCGCTGGCCTTGAAGATCAGCACGAAGCCGAGCGCAACCAGGCTGTACAACATGCCCGACATGAGGCCGCCGATCGTGGCTTCGATGAAAAATCCCATGTCAGTGGCTCGTTCCAAGGTAGGCCGAGATCACGTCCGGGTTCGAACGCACCTCATCCGGCGTGCCATCGCCGATCTTCTTGCCGTAGTCGAGCACGACGACGCGGTCCGAAATGTCCATGACCACGCCCATGTCGTGCTCGATGAGCACGATCGTCGTGCCGAACTCGTCGTTGACGTCGAGCACGAAGCGGCACATGTCCTGCTTCTCTTCGACGTTCATGCCAGCCATCGGCTCGTCGAGCAGCAGCACCTTGGGCTCCATCGCCAGCGCCCGGCCGAGATCGACGCGCTTTTGCAGGCCGTACGGCAGGCGGCCCACCGGCGTTTTGCGGTAAGCCTGAATTTCGAGGAAGTCGATGATCTTCTCGACGACCAGCCGGTGTTCGCTCTCCTCGCGCTCCGCCGCACCCCAGCGGATCGCCTGCTGGAAGAGGTTGGTCTTCATGCGCAGGTTGCGCCCGGTCATGATGTTGTCGAGCACGCTCATGCCCTTGAACAGCGCCAGGTTCTGGAAGGTGCGCGCCACGCCCATTTCGGCGACCTGGCGCGAATTCATGTGCGAGAAGGTCTTGCCGCGAAAGCTGATCGTGCCCTGCTGCGGCGTGTAGACGCCGTTGACGCAGTTGAGCATCGAGCTCTTGCCGGCGCCGTTGGGACCGATGATCGCGCGCACCTCGTGCTCGCGCACGTTGAAGCTGATGTCGGTGAGGGCCTTGACGCCACCGAAGGCCAGGCTGATGTTCTTGACCTCGAGGATGACCTCGCCGATGCGGCGGCCCTTGACAGCGGGCGCCGTCATCGCTGCGGACTCGACCATCGTGTTCATGCAGCCTTCCTCACGGCTGGAAGAACCGCCACATCGACGATCTGCAAAGTCGCCGACACGCTGCCGCTGCGCCCGTCCTCGAACTTCATCGCCGTCTCGATGAACTGCTCTGTCTTGCCGCCGTACAGCGCATCGACCAGCACCTGGTATTTGTCGGCGATGGCGCCGCGGCGGACCTTGCGCGTGCGTGTCAGCTCGCCGTCGTCGGCATCGAGCTCCTTGTGCAGGACTAGGAAGCGGCTGATCTGGCCGCCGGCCAGTTTTTCGTCGGTGGCCAGATCGGCGTTGACCTTCTTCACGCAGTCGGCGATCAATTCGCGCACCTCGGCCTTGCCGGCCAGATCGGTGTAGCCGGCGTAGGGCAGGTTGCGCCGCTCGGCCCAGTTGCCGACGGCTTCGAAGTCGATGTTGATGAAGGCACAAGCCATGTCGCGCTTGTCGCCGAAGGCCACCGCCTCCTTGATGTACGGGAAGAACTTGAGTTTGTTCTCGATGTACTTCGGCGCGAACATCGCGCCGCTGGCCAGGCGGCCGACATCCTTGGCGCGGTCGATGATCTTCAGGTGGCCGGTCGCGTCGAG
>JANOEG010000504.1:0-3870 GCA_031413095.1 Burkholderiales bacterium
TCGATCGGGTCTGCAACCAGGCCGGCTATGCCGCCGGCAATCTGGCCGTGATGTCCTCGCGCGCCAACGAGGCCAAGGCCGACCTCGGCTGCCGCGATGCGCTGACGGTGGTCAAACAACTCGAAGCCTCCGGCCTGGACACGCTCGATGGCCTGACCACGCTGCAATGGTCGCGCCTGGCCGTGCTGATGAGTTTTTCCACGTTGATGAAGCACGACGAAGCGGCCTGCCTGCCGCTCCTGGTCTTGCCGCCGAACCGCTTGCGCCTCTTGAACCCCGTGCAGGCGCTGCAGGCTGTCGTCACGCTGGCCTTCACCGAAGCGCAGGCGGTGCCGCGGCTGCGCGAGCTGATGGCGCATCTGCCGGCGCCGGCGCGCCATGACTTTCAGGTCTTCGTGCTGACGCTGCAGGCGCGGCGCCTGGCCATCGGCATGAAGACCGGCGGCGCCGACCTGCGCCACGCGCTCGAAGACCTGTGGACCGACGCCGCCGTGAATCGCCGCTGGCAGCGCTTTGCATTGCAACTCGACGAAGCGGCGTGCGAGCGCGCCGTGCGCATGGCCGCCAAGCTGCGCCTTGGCGGGCGCGGCTGGCAGTGGATGCCGCAGGCCGCAGCCACGGATGGTTGGGCGATGCAAGCCGGCACGCCGTCCAAGCCGCCCGTCAAACGCGTGCTGCAGCGCACCTAACATCGGCGGGTGAACAGCGCCCAGGACTTCGACGCCATCGTCATCGGCGCCGGCATTGCCGGCGCGTCGGTGGCGCACTTCCTGGCGCCGCATGCCCGCGTGGCGATTGTCGAGCGCGAAGCGCAGCCGGGCTATCACAGCACCGGCCGCTCGGCCGCGTTCTTTGCGCCGAGCTATGGGCCGCCGCAGGTCCGTGCGTTGACGCGGGCCAGCCGGGCGTTTTTGCAAGCGATCCCGGGCGTGCTGACGCCGCGCGCTTCGCTGTTCGCAGCGCGGGCTTCGCAGATCGATGCGTTGCAACAACTGCATGTATGTCTTGCCACCGAAGGAGCCGGCGCTGTGTCGCTGCTGGACACCGCCGCCGCGCAGACGCTGGTGCCCGTGTTGCGCCGCGAAGCCGTGGCGGCCGCGCTGCTCGATGACGACGGCAGCGACATCGACGTCCACACGCTGCACCAACATTACCTGCGCGGCGCCAAAGCCGAATCTGCCGAGCTGTTGTGCGGCGTCGATGTCGAACGCCTGACGTACACGCACGGCGGCTGGGAGCTCAGCAGCGTTGGCCGCAGATTGCGCGCACCGGTGATCGTCAATGCCGCGGGCACCTGGGCGGACGCGATCGGCGCGCTGGCTGGAGCGCGCGTCCTCGGCCTGCAACCCAAGCGCCGCAGCGCCTTCACCTTCGCGGCGCCCACCGGGCTGAACACACACGGTTGGCCATGCGTCATCGGCATCGACGAAGACTTTTATTTCAAGCCCGACGCCGGCGTGCTGCTCGGCTCGCCGGCCAATGCCGACCCCGTGCCGGCGCACGACGTGGTCGCCGAAGAGCTCGACATCGCGACCGGCATCGCGCGCATCGAAGCAGCCACCACGCTCGCGATCCGCCGCCCGCTGCGCACCTGGGCCGGGCTGCGCAGCTTCGTGCCCGACGGCGCGCTGGTCGGCGGCTTCGACGATGCGCTGCCCGCCTTCTTCTGGTGCTGCGGCCAGGGCGGATACGGCATCCAGACAAGCGCGGCAATGGGCGCAGCCTGCGCGGCGCGTGTCCTCGGACACCCACTGCCGCTCTACATTAGCGACCAAGGCCTGACGTTCGAGGACCTGCGCTGTCGGCACTGATGAGGATGGACATGAAACGCTGTACCCATGCCCTGATGGCGCTGACGCTGCTGGCCACGTTGCCGCCCGCGGTGCACGCGCTCGACTGCAAGACCACGACAACGACCCAGGCCGACCTGAACGCCTGTGCCTACGAAGACTTTCTCGCTGCCAACGCGCTGCAAGCTGCGGCGATCAAAACCCTCGACGCGCGCCTGACCAGTGCCCAAAGGGCGCGCTGGCGTGCGGCGCAAAAGTCCTGGATCGCGTGGCGCACCGCGCAATGCGCGTTCGACACTGGCGCCGCCACGGGCGGCAGCGCACACGGGATGCTGCGCTGGCATTGCGTGACGCGGTTGACGCGCGAGCGCACGGCGGCGATCGTTCGCCTGTCGAGCTGCGCCGAGGGCGACCTTGCCTGCCCGGTGCGCAGGCCATGATCCCCACCGCACTGGCCGCCTGGCTGCTGGCCTGCGTGGCGGCGGTCGCCCATGCCGGGCCAACTGTCGCGACCGCAGGTGGCCGCGTCGAAGGGACTGCGGCCGGCGGCGTGAACATCTTCAAGGGACTGCCCTACGCCGCCGCGCCCGTGGGCGCGCTGCGCTGGCGCGCGCCGCAACCCGCTCCCGCCTGGCAGGGCACGCGTGACGCCACGCGCTTCGGCCCGGCCTGCATCCAGAAGCGCGGGCCGTCGCTCGAAGGCGGCGGTGACGTCGGCCCGACCAGTGAACACTGTCTGTTCATCAATGTCTGGACGCCGCGCGCCGAGCCCGGCGCTGCGCTGCCGGTGATGGTGTGGATCCACGGCGGCGCTTTTGTCATCGGATCGGGCAGCCTGCCCTTCACCGATGGCACGGTGCTGGCACGCAGCGGTGTGGTCGTGGTCAGCTTCAACTACCGACTCGGTCCGCTCGGCTTCGTCGTCCACCCTGCGCTCGAATCCGAAGCGGCCACACAACCCGCAACCGCCAACTTCGGCCTGCAGGACCAGATCGCCGCGCTGCGCTGGGTGCAACGCCATATCGCCGCCTTCGGTGGCGACCCGAATCGGGTGACGATCTTCGGCGAGTCGGCTGGCGCCCAAAGCGTGCTGGCGCTGATGGCCGCTCCACCGGCGCACGGGCTGTTCCAGCACGCGATCGCGCAGAGCGCCTACGGCCTATCGAGCCACACGCGCGACAAGGCCCGCGCCACCGGCGTCAAGCTCGCCGATTCGCTCGGCCTGCCGGGCGCTCGGGCCAGTGCGAAGCAGTTGCGGGCCGTGCCGGCCGAGCGCTTTGCGATGCTCGAAGATCCAAAGCTGACGCTGGCGCCGAGCCCCGTGATCGGCGATGCGGTGCTGCCGCGCAGCCTCATCGCTACCTTTCGCACGGGCCGGCAGGCCAAGGTGCCACTCGTGATCGGCAGCAACAGCGACGACGCGAGCGTGGCCACGGCCTTCGGCATCCGCGGCGACGCGGTGATCCGACAGCTCGGCGCCGGCAAGCTGTTCGTGCAGCAGCACTACCCTGACGTGACGGACGACGCCGAGCTCGGTCGCCAGGTGGTGCGCGACGCCGTGTTCGGCACGTTCGCGCGCCGCATCGCTGCGCTCCACGCACCGCGCGCGCCGACCTGGCGTTACTACTTCAGCCGCCGGCCCCAAAACCTGGTGTCGACACAACCCGGCGTGCCGCACGGCGGCGAAATCCCCGTCGTCTTCGGCACGGGCGACACCTGCGGCTGCACCGCCGCGCCATGGACCGACGCCGACCGCGCGGTGAGCCGGCACGTCACCGAGCGCTGGCTGACGTTCGCCAAGACGGGCCAGCCCGACGCCGCGGACGGGCCGCGCTGGCCACGCGACGGCCGCCTCGTCGGCACAGTGCTCGAATTTAGCGACATGCCCACAGTGCAGCCCGAGTTCATGCGCGACAGGCTCAACCTCTTCATCAGCGGGGGCAACCTGTTGGACGCAGTACTTCGCTGAGCACTCAGCGGCGCACGAAATACTGTCGCGTGCGCAGGCGGCGCAGCGGCGCCAGCGCGTTGCGCGCGCTGCTCTTCGCTGCCTGCGGCCACGACGCCGCGACCCATGTCG
>JANOEG010000505.1:0-4060 GCA_031413095.1 Burkholderiales bacterium
GTTCTTGCCGAAGTTGCCGGCGGCGACAACGACGGTGATGCCCTGGGCGACGGCGCTGCGCGCGGCCACGCACAGCGGGTCGTATTGCCAGCTGTCGGTTGAGTCCATCGCCAGGCTGAGGTTCATCACGCGGATGTTGTATTCCTTGGCGTGGTAGATCACCCACTGGATGCCTTCGAGCGTGTCCGACAACGTGCCGAAGCCGAGGTCGTTGAGCACCTTCACGTCGTAGATGTTGGCGTTGGGGGCCAGGCCGGTCAGGTCGGGCGCCGTGGCGTAGCTCTTCGCCCGGCCGGCGGCGATCGACGCCACGTGGGTGCCGTGGCCGTAGCCGTCTTGCACGAGGTTGGCGCTGTTGTCGATCGCGGCTTCGTAGGTGGCCAATGCGGCGCTGCCTGGTTGCAGCGAGGTGTTCATGTCGAAGCCGTTGGTCCAGTCGACAAGGCTCGTGGTCAGGAACTGCACGTTCTTCTTCACGCGCGTCACGGCCGAGCCGTTGTCGAAAGCGCGGTGGTTCTTCATCACGCCGGAATCGACGATCGCGATGCCGATGCCGGTGCCGTCCGGGCCGCTGTAGCTGGTCTTGGTCGAGCTGGTGCGAACCGGCGACGTGACGGCGCCGGTGGACTTCTCGAGGACGCTGGCGGTGCGCTGCGTCGGCCGGTTCGGCGCGACATGCAGCACGTCGTTGCGATCGGCGATCTTGGCCACGCGATGGGCCGGCAGGGTCGCGGTCAGCATGCGCAGGCTGGGCATGGTCGCGTCGATCGTGCCGCCGGCGCGCTTGATGTCGCGTTTGATGTCGCTCATGTCGGCGTCACCATCACCGACGGTGAAGATCACCTGGACTTCGCGGCGGCCGCCGCGCTCGCGCGCCCAGCGCTGGTTCGGCGCACGGGCGCTGTTCAAGCCAGCCTTCAGGTCCGGCGACATCTTGTGCATGCGCTTTTCAGCATGCGCCTGGCGGCCGGTCTGCGCGGCAGCGCGGGGCGCTGCGAACATCGCAGAGGTCAGCAGCAGCAGCAGCGACAACACCCAGAGCATGGGCGTGGCGCGGCGCTCAATCAGGACCGTGAACCGTGTCAGCGACTCGAACATTTTTAGCTCCCTCTGCCGCTTGGAGTCGTTGGTGACAACGAACCGTTACGGCGTGTATTGATTTGCAGTGGGCGCATCGTAGAAACGCCTTGCAACATCCGCCAGGGGGGAGGACTTCGCAACGTGTGATCTGCGCGTGCTTCAGTTCACAGGGCGGCCGTTTACGGCGCCAGCCGTGATCTGCATCACGGCCGAGTTGTCACCGAACGCACCGGCGGCCGGCCGGGACAGCGATCGCTAAAGCGGCCCGGCGAGCTCGCGGGCGGCCGGGCAACCGGGCCGGCCCAGCGCATGTTCAACCGCATGCAGCACCGCGCGTGCTGTGACTTCTGCCGCGAGCACACCGAGCAGACCAACCGGCGCGCCGGTGGTTCGCGCGCTGCCGGTGGGGGTTGGTGCGGCGCCGGTGGCGAGGGCAAACATCGTGTCGCCGTCGTACGGCGTGTGGATCGGCGAAATACTGCGCGCCAGGCCGTCGTGCGCCATGGCAGCGAGCTTGGTGCACTGTGCCTTGTCGAGCGCAGCGTCGGTGGCGACGACGCCAATGGTCGTGGCGACCCCGGCTTGCAGACGCTCCGGCAGCTCGCCGCGCAGCAGGGCTTGCGTGGTGTGAAGAAGTTGGCGGCTGCCGGCGCTCTTGCGCGCACCGGCGATCGGCTGCCCGGTCTCCGGATCGATCACATCACCTGTGGCGTTGACGACCACCAGCGCCGCCACCGTGATGCCGGCCACGCGCACCGATGCGGCGCCGATGCCGCCGGCCATCGCCCGCTCGATGCCGAACAGCTTGCCCACCGTGGCCCCGGCGCCGGCGCCAACGTTGCCTTGCGCCGGTGGCTGCGTTGACGCCGCCACGCAGGCCGCGTGGCCAGCCGCGGCGTCCGGTCGGATCTGCGTGTTGCCATGCCACAGATCGAAGATCACCGCCGCCGGCACGATCGGCACGCGCACCGAGCCGACCGCGAAGCCGTGGCCCTGCGCTTCGAGCCAGCGCATCACGCCACCGGCGGCATCCAGGCCGAAGGCGCTGCCGCCGCTGAGCAGGACCGCGTGCACGCAATCGACGGTGTTCTCCGGCCGCAGCAAGTCGGTCTCGCGCGTGCCCGGCGAGCCGCCGCGCACATCGACACCGGCCACCGCCCCTTGAGGGCACAAGATGACGGTGCAGCCGGTGGCACGCTCGGCGTGCGTGAAGTGGCCGACCGACAGGCCGGCGACGTCAGTGATCGTGTCCTGAAGGTCTGGCATCAGGAAAAAACGCCCGCTGTGTCGGTCATGCGCTCGCTGACTTCACCGAGGTGATGCAGCGTGTCGCCGAAGGCGAGTTCCAACATCGTCAGCCGCTTGAAGTAGTGGCTGGCCGCGACCTCGTCGGTGACGCCGATGCCGCCGTGCAGTTGAATGCACTGCTGGCCGACGAAGCGCATCGACTGGCCCAGCTGCACCTTGGCCTGCGACAGCGCGCGCCGTCGTTGCGGCGGAGGCTCGTTCAGCTTCAGGCTGGCGAAGTAGCTCATCGACCGCGCCAGTTCGAGCTGCATCTTCACGTCGGCCATGCGGTGCCGCAGCGCCTGAAAACTCGCCAGCGTGGCGCCGAACTGTTTGCGCGTGTTCATGTACTCGACGGTGATCGCGACGAGCCTGTCCATCGCACCGACGCCTTCTGCGCAGGCCGCGGCGATGCCGATGTCGATGGCGCGTTCGAGCCGCGGTGCGGCGTCGTCGCTGATGAGCTGCGCCGCCGATGCCGCGAACGACAGGTCGGCCGCGCGCGCACCGTCTTGCGTGGGGTAGGCGCGCACCTGGGCCGCTGCGCGCTCGATGAGGAACAGGCTGATCGGCCCCTGCGCGCCCAGTCGCGCCGGCACGATGAAGGCGTCGGCCTCGTCGCCCGCGGGCACGAGTTGTTTGCCGCCGGTGAGGGCCCAGCCGCCATGGTTCTGCGTGGCCGTCGTCGCGCAGACATCCAGCTGGTAGCGCGCGCCTGGCTCCTGGTGTGCGAGCACGACCAGCGCGCTGCCGTCGGCGATACGTGCCAGCCAGCCGGCATCTTCGATCAGCGACGGCGCCATCAGCGCGGCCGCCGCATACGGCGCGTTGACCAGGCCACGACCGAGTTCTTCCATCACCACCATGGCCTCGACGGCGCCAAAGCCCATGCCGCCGTGGTCGGTCGCGACGGCCAAGCCGGTCAGGCCGAGCGCTGCGAGTTCGCGATAGACCTCGCGCGTCTTGCCGCCTTGTTTGGCAATGGCGTGGCGGCGCGCGAAGACAAAGTCCTTCTCGACCCAGCGCGCCACGGCGTCGCGCAATGCGTTCTGGTCGTCGGTGAAATCGAAGTCCATGTTCAGCTCCCGAGCACCGTTTGCGCGACGATGTTTTTCTGCACTTCATTGCTGCCGCCGTAGATCGACGTCTTGCGGTAGTTGAAGTAGGTCGATGCCAGCGGCGCGCAATGCGCCGCGCCGATATGGTCGCCTTGCCAGCCCGCTTCCATCGCCTCGCGGATGAACGGCAGCGCGAACGGCCCGGCGGCGAGCATCATCAACTCGCTGTAGCGCTGCTGGATTTCGCTGCCGCGGATCTTCAGGAGGCCGGCGACATCGAGCGATTGTTTGCCGCTGGTCTGCGCGCTCAGCACACGCAACACCATCATCTCCAGCGCCACGATGTCGACTTCCAAGAGCGCAATCTGGTCGCGCAAACGCTGGTCGTCCCACAGGCCTTCGGCCTGGGCGATGCGCTTGACGCGCTCGAGTTCGCGCTTGGCGCGGTTGACGTCGGCGATATTGGTGCGCTCGTGCGAGAGCAGGTGCTTGGCATAGGTCCAGCCCTTGTTCTCTTCGCCGATGAGTTGGTCGGCCGGCACCTCGACGTTGTCGAACCAGACTTCGTTCACTTCATGTCCGCCGTCGAGCATGATGATCGGCCGCACCGAAACGCCCGGCGTTTTCATGTCGAT
>JANOEG010000506.1:0-4409 GCA_031413095.1 Burkholderiales bacterium
GCCGGCATAGGTCGCTTCGAGATCGATGATGTCGCGCAGCAAGATCTTTGCTTCGTTGAGTTCATCGCGCCAGATGATGATGGCCTGGAAGGTCAGCGGGCTTTCGCACAATCCGGCGAATCCGCGCGCTCTTCGGAAAACTCACCGCCAGGTACTCGCACTGGAAGCTCATCGCGGTCTTGATGTCCTCGATGTCCTTGCCGGTCAGCGCGGGCGCCGTCAGGCCGCCGCCCTGCTTGTTGATGCCCTTGTTGTTGGACAACACGCCGCCGATCTTGACGGTGGTGATGACCTGCTCGCCGCGCACCTCGTCGACCGTCAGCACGAGCAGGCCGTCGTTGAGCAGCAGCGTGTCGCCGGGTTTGACGTCGCGCGGCAGCTCCTTGTAGTCGAGGCCGACAGCGTCGTTGTCGCCGAGCTCGGTGCGGCCGGCATCGAGGATGAACTGCTGGCCCGACTTGATCAGCGTCTTGCCGTCAGCGAACTTGCCGACACGGATCTTCGGGCCTTGCAGGTCAGCCATGATCGCCACCGCCTTGCCGGCGCGTTCTGCCGCGGCACGCACCATCGCCGCGCGATCGATGTGGTCCTGCGCCGTGCCGTGGGAGAAATTCAGGCGCACCACATCGACGCCGGCCGCGATCAGCCGCTCCATCATCTCGGGCGTGGACGACGAGGGGCCGAGCGTGGCGACGATCTTTGTTTGGCGCGACATGGTGTTCTCTGAGGAAAAGCGCATGATTATCGGCGCGGGGATCGGCCTTGTCAGTTTCGGGCCAGTTTCAAGTAAGCGCCGGTTGGTTTGGCGTCAGAGCATGGTCAGAGCAGGCCTGCACAGTACAGCTCAACAACAGACCCAACAGGAGACGAGCATGAACGACGATTTAGTGCAGCGCATCGCTGCCCACCCCGCCTACATCCAACTCAAAGCCAAGCGAACCAGCTTCGGTCTGTGGCTGACCTTGGCGATGATGGTGGTGTACTACGGCTTCATCCTGCTCGTAGCCTTCAACAAGCCGTTCCTCGCCACCCGGCTGGGTGCAGGCGTCATGACCTACGCCATGCCGATCGGTTTCGGCGTCATCCTCTTCACGATCGTCATCACCGCGATCTACGTGCGGCGCGCGAACAGCGAGTACGACAGCCTGGCCGAACAAATCAGCAAGGCGGTGCTGAAATGAGCCGCCTTCCCCTCTCCCTGCGCCGGTGGCTCACGCTGGCCGCGCTATTCGGTGTGTCGGCCTCTCTGTGGGCTGCAGGCGCCGATCTCGGCCAGGCCGAAAAGCAGGCGACCAACTGGACTGCGATTGGCATGTTCGCCGTGTTCGTGCTGTTCACCTTCGGCGTCACCAAATGGGCCGCCGCCAAGACCAAATCAGCGGCCGACTTCTACACCGGCGGCGGCGGCATCACCGGGTTCCAGAACGGCCTGGCGATCGCCGGCGACTACATGTCGGCGGCTTCGTTCCTCGGCATTTCGGCGGCGGTGATGGTCGGCGGCTTCGACGGCCTGATCTTCTCGATCGGGTTTTTGGTCGGCTGGCCGGTGGTCACCTTCCTGCTCGCCGAGCGCTTGCGCAACCTGGGCAAGTTCACCTTCGCCGACGTCGTCTCGTTCCGCTTCGCGCAGACGCCGGTGCGCATCTTCGCGGCCTCGGGCACGCTGGTGGTGGTGGCGTTCTACCTGATCGCGCAAATGGTTGGCGCGGGCCAGTTGATCAAGCTGCTGTTCGGCCTGGAATACTGGATCGCGGTCGTGCTCGTCGGCGGCCTGATGATGGTCTATGTGCTGTTCGGCGGCATGACGGCGACCACCTGGGTGCAGATCATCAAGGCCGTCATGCTGCTCGGTGGCGCGACGTTCATGGCGCTGATGGTGCTGTACAGCTTCGGCTTCAGCCCGGAGGCGATGTTCGCCAAGGCGGTCGAGATCAAGACCGGCATCGCCGCGGCCGCCGGCAAGCCGCCAGCCGAGGCCGCCGCGCAGGGCTTCTCGATCATGGGGCCGGGTGGCTTCATCAAGGATCCCATCTCGGCGATCAGCTTCGGCATGGCGCTGATGTTCGGCACCGCCGGCCTGCCGCACATCCTGATGCGCTTCTTCACCGTGCCCAACGCCAAGGAAGCGCGCAAGTCGGTGTTGTGGGCCACCACCTGGATCGGCTACTTCTACCTGCTGACCTTCATCATCGGCTTCGGCGCGATCAGCTTCGTGCTGACGAACCCGCAGTTCCTCGATGCCAAGGGCGGGCTGCTGGGCGGGGGCAACATGGCGGCCATTCACCTGGCCAACGCGGTCGGTGGCAACGTCTTCCTCGGCTTCATCTCGGCGGTGGCGTTTGCGACCATCCTCGCGGTGGTGGCGGGCCTCACGTTGGCGGGCGCTGCTGCGGTGTCGCACGACATCTACGGCACGGTGATCAAGAAAGGCAAGGCCGACAGCGCCGCAGAGCTGAAGGTGTCGCGGCTGACGACCGTCGCGCTCGGCATCATCGCGGTGCTGTTGGGCATCGCCTTCGAGAAGCAGAACATCGCGTTCATGGTCTCGTTGGCATTCGCCATCGCGGCGTCGGCCAATTTCCCGGTGCTGGTGATGTCGGTGCTGTGGAAGGACTGCACGACGCGCGGCGCGGTCATCGGCGGCTTCCTGGGCCTGGTCTCGTCGGTGGCGCTGACGGTCGTCTCGCCGTCGGTCTGGGAGGTCACGCTCGGCAACCCGAAGGGCTCGGCGCTGTTCCCGTACCAGTCGCCGGCGCTGTTCTCGATGACCCTCGCATTCGCCGCGATCTGGCTGTTCTCGATCCTCGACAACAGTGCGCGCGCCAAGCAGGACCGGGCCGGCTTCCTGGCGCAACAGGTGCGCAGCGAAACCGGCATCGGCGCCTCCGGCGCCAGCGGGCACTGCAGAAGAAACGCCTATCCGTCTGACGCGGGACGGCGGGCACACTGCCGCAGTCCCGTTTTCATTGCGCGATGACCGATCCAGCCGCCCACACCCAGCGCGAGATGCTCTCGCTGCTGACGGCGCGCGTGCGCGACGCCTATCTTCAGGCGCCGTTCTACATCGACGGTGGCGCTGATCTGCGCAGTGCCTGCCGCGCGCTCGTCGCCGAGAACCGCACCGGGGCGCTGGTCAACGACGTGACAGACCACGGCGAGCGCCTGGGCATCTTCACCACCACCGACCTGCGCGACGCGATGGCGCGCGACACTTTGCCGGCGACGGTGAGTGAGGTTGCGCGCTTCGACCTGATCGAGATCGCGCCCGACGCCGATCTGTTCGAGGCCCTGTGGCTGATGCTGCGCCACCGCGTGCACCGCCTGCTGGTGCGCGAAGGTGCTGCGGTGCTGGGTGTGATCGGCCAGTCCGACCTCGTCGGCTTCGTCGCCAACCACTCGCATATCGTCGCGCTGCAGATCGATACCGCGCAAACCACCGCCGAGCTGGCCGCCGCGGCGCAGCGCATCGACGCCATGGTGGCCTTGCTGCACGACGGTGGCATCAAGATCGAGCGCGTCGCGCGCCTGGTGACGGAGCTGAACCGGCGTCTGCTGGCGCGCGCCTGGTCGCAGATCGCGCCGCCCGAACTGGTGGCCCACAGTTGCCTCGTCGTCATGGGCAGCGAGGGCCGCGGCGAGCAGATCCTGAAGACCGACCAGGACAACGCGCTGATCCTGCGCGACGGCTTCACGATCGACAGCCTCGACGCCGTGGCGCAACGCTTCACCGACGCGATGAGCGACTTCGGCTGGCCGCCCTGCCGCGGCGGCATCATGCTCAGCAAGCCGAAGTGGCGCGACAGCGTCACCGGTTTTCGCGCCACGCTGCGCGACTGGGTGCACGGCAGCGATGCCGACGGACCGATGAACCTGGCGATCTTCGCCGACGCCGCCGCGGTCGCAGGCGATCCGACGCTGCTGGCTGAACTGCACGAGCATGTCGACCGCATCGTCTCGGCCAGCGACGCCTTCCTGGCCCGCTTCGCGGCGGCCGCCGACCAGTTCGAGGAGCCCGCGACATGGTGGTCGCGCCTCGTTGGCAACGCCGACGAATTGCCGCTCGACCTGAAAAAACTCGGCACCTTTCCGATCGTGCACGGCGTGCGCGCGCTGGTCCTCGCCGACAACATTCGCGCGCCCGACACCGTGCAGCGCATCGAGCGCCTGGTGCAAGCCAGAGCGATTGACGCCGACCTCGGCCGCGACCTCACCGAAGCGCTGCACTACCTGATGGGTCTGAAGCTGCGCCATCGATCGACCGACAACCTGGTGCGCCCGTCGGACCTGAGCACGATGGACCGCGACCAGTTGAAGGACGCTCTGGCGATCGTCAAGCGCTTCCGTTCGCTGCTGCGCCAGCGCTTCCGTTTCGACGTGCTTTGATCATGCGCGCGCCGGGCCGCCCCAAG
>JANOEG010000507.1:0-3971 GCA_031413095.1 Burkholderiales bacterium
AAAGCGCTGGTCGATGAGGCGGTTTTCGATCATGCGCGCCGTCATGCCGAGCAGCACCAGCAGATGCTGCTGCATCAGGCCCGAGCGGCTGGTCACGTCGAGCACGGCGGCGATCTCGCCCGACGGATCGAACACCGGCACCGCCGAACAGGTGAGCTGCGTGAACTGGGTGAAGAAGTGGTCGTCGCGCTGCACCGTGACCGGCCCGGCCGCGGCCAGGCAGGTGCCCATGCCGTTGGTGCCGGCCTCGGTTTCGCTCCAGACGCCGCCGACGCGCAGGCCGAGCGGCCCGACCTGCGACGCGAATTCCGGCGACGAGACCATGTGCACGATGACGCCATTGGTGTCGGTCAGCACGACGGCCGATTCGGCGTCGCCGAGCTGCTGGTACAGCGTCGTCATCTCGTAGCGCGCGCAGGCGATGACGTCGGCGCAGCGCGCGCGGTGCTCCTCCAGCTCGACGCGGGCCAGGAACGACGGCACACGCGGCTTGTCGGGGTGCAGCTGGTAGTCGTTCAAACAGCGCCGCCAGGACTGGGCGACGACGTCTTTGGCCGGCTCATGCAAACCGCCGCGCACCACCTCGAGAACGCGGTCGGTGTGACGGTGGCTGTCGTGCAGGGTCAATGACATGGCATCCTTGCTCGCAACGCGGTGTGGGCAGTCAGCTGGAACGGTCGCCATCGTGCGCGCCATCGCTC
The DNA here is from genome assembly GCA_031413095.1 of Burkholderiales bacterium. GTDB lineage: Bacteria > Pseudomonadota > Gammaproteobacteria > Burkholderiales > Burkholderiaceae_C > CADEEN01. The sequence goes on from JANOEG010000507.1 coordinate 702, forward strand.
TCCAGCGCACCGGGTGAAACACGGTGGACGATGGCACGACAGGCCTGCATCTTGCAACCGATCGTGACCGGCGGCATGCCCGAGAAGGGATAACACTTGATTTCGAGCCACTTTCAGACACCGGCACCTGCCGTCACGGCCGAGCCGCTGGACCTGATCTTCATCGAGGGCCTGACGGGCCAGACGGTGATCGGCATCCATGCCAGCGAGCTGCACCAGCCGCAGCCGCTGGTGATCGATGTCCATGCCGGCGTGCCACGCGCGCGCGCCTGCAGCACCGACCGCATCGGCGACACGATCGACTACAGCGTGGTCCGCGAGCGTCTGCACCGTCTGCTGCGCGAGCACCGGCTGACGCTGCTGGAAGCCTTTGCCGAAAACATCGCCGACATCCTGCTCGGCGAGTTCGGCGCAGCCTGGGTGCGCGTCAAGGTCGTCAAGCCCAACAAGTTCGACGACGTGGCCGCGGTGGGGGTGCAGATCGAGCGCCGGGCCACGAACCGGCGCGTGCAGAGCCACGCCACGGTCCTGCATCTCATCGGCAGCGGCATGGTCCCCGGTAAAGACTGAAAAAAAAAGGCCAGCCGCTTTGCCGGCTGGCCCTTGTGAAGCAACGCCCCGCCAAGGGCGCCGCTGCTCCTGACTCAGTTGGCGGCGAACGGATGGGCGTGCGAACCCTTCTTGGCCACCACTTCTGCGGCCGTCGGCGAGCCGGCGACAGCGCGCTTGATCGACTCCTTGACCGCCTGGTAGTTGTAGTCCTGGATCTTCTTGTCGTCGGTGGCCAGCCAGTGGATGAAGACGCCGACGCAGATGAACAGGTTGTCGGCCTCGGCGGCCGGAATCGTGCCGTCTTCGACGCAATCGGCCACCGCCATCGCCACAGCGCGCTGTGCCGGGCCGAACATCTGCACGGCCTGCTTGGCGCCCTTGATAGTGACCTTGTTGAACATCACCGTGGCCGGCTTGGTCAGCAGGTTGGGGGCGACCACGGCCAGCAACGACGTGAAGCCGTCCTTGTTGTTGACCAGCGCGTTGGCGAACGCGGTTTCGGCGGGGCTGCCGCGCGGTCCGATGAGCAGGTCGATGTGCGCAACTTCGTTGCCGTCACCGACCAGCGATTCACCGACCATCATCCGATCGATCTTTGCCATGGCTTTTGTATCTCCTGTTTGCGGTTCGCGAAAGGTCCAGTGGACACAGCGCTGCGATTCAGCGCTTGGGAAGCAGGTATCACGATCCATGCCATCGGCGCCGATCGCAGCGCGGGGAATACCCGGGGTCTCAGGCAGGCTCGGACAAAGCCGCCAACAACAACGCGGCCACCGTCAGATCGGCCGTGGTGCCGGGGTTGATGGCCGCGGCTTTGAGTTGCTCATCCCAGGCCAGAAAGGCCGGAGACTCGTCGAGCACCGCTCCGGCTGCCGCCTGCACCTGCCAGCGCTGCGCCGCGCTCATGACAGTCTGTGCCACGGCCTCGCCATGTTTTCGAACAATGTGTGAATCGGGCAGACGGGCCAGCAGGGCCAGGTAGACGCGTTGCACGCCAGCGTCGGAAGCGCCACCCGGCGGCAATTGCGGCAGTGCAATGTCGTACAGATCGGCGAAACCGTTGGCGTACTGGCGCGCGATGCTGTCACGCGCGGCAGCCAGCGCCATCGCCTGGCGCAAGCCGAGGCTGGGTGGGCGGCGCACGTCCTCGGCCGGCGCTTCGCCCAGGCCGCCGGGCTGCACAAAAGCGATCGCGCGGTAAGCCGCTGCGGCATCGTCGCGGTCCAGATCGGCCAGCACGGCGTCGAGCGCCGGCCGCAACGCAGACCTCGGAAAGCGCTCCACAGCCGCTGCAATCGGCGCGCACAGCAGCACGATGCCGAGGTTGGTGTTGCAACCGGCTGCCGCCCAGCTTGCCGCCACCGCGGCCTCGATGCGCTGACCGACCCGCTGCCCTGTCGCGAACAGCGCCGGTGCGGCGGCCTGCGCGCTGGCGATGAACTGAGCGGCCGTCATGCCGTGCCCTGGAGACGCCAAGCTGACGTTGCCCGGCTTGTGTACAGCCACGTCGAGCTCGCAGGCGCGCAGAAAGGCTTGCCGGGCCTGATCGATCATGCGCGGCGTGCGGCTGCATGCGCAGCAAACTTGCGGTCAAGCAGATCAGCCACGATGGCGCGCGCAATGTTGAAGCCGGTGACCCGCTGCAAGCCCTGCCACGCTGCCACGCCGTTGACCTCGATCACCTGGACGGGCGCGCCGCGCGCGGACGGCATGAGGTCAATGCCGGCATAGTCCATGTCGAGCGCCCGCGCTGCACGCTCCGCCAGCAACGCCAGCTCGGGCGTCAACTCGGCAGCCTCGCCCCTGGCGCCCTGGGCGACGTTGTGCACCCAATGCGCGCTGATCCGCCGCATCGCGCTGCGCGCACGCCCGCCGATCACCAGCACACGCCAATCGAAGCCGGGGGAGCTCACAGGGTCGATGAAACGCTGCAGGTAGGCCAAGCCTGCACTCGGCGCCGGCAGCGGCTGGTGCACACCATCGACAAGGCCGACACGCTGCAGGCCCTTGCCCTGCGAGCCGAACAGCGGTTTTGCCACGAGCGCGTGGCCCGCGGCACTTTCGCGTGTGACGATGCGCTGCGCGTCGGCAAACGATTCGGTGGCCCAGGTTGGCGGCGTCGGCACGCGCGCCGCATGCAACAGCAGGCTGGTCATCGACTTGTCGACACTGCGCTCGATGGCGCGCGCGTCGTTGTACACAGGCACGCCAAACTCGCGCAGCGCGTGCAGCACCCCCAGGCGTTTGGTGACCTGCTCGAAGCTGCCGCCGGCAATGCCGCGCACCAGCACCGCATCCGGCAGCTCGCGGCCGAAACCTGGCAGCGCCAAGCCATGCCAGGAGAGCGCGGTGTCAATGCGGCAATCGGCCAGATCGATGCAGCGGCCGACTGCGCCGCGCTCGCGCAGCGCCGCTTGCAGCTGACGCGTGTGCCAGCCGACCTCGTCGGTCATCACTGCCACGCGAATCATGGAGTCCCTCGTCTGCGGCGTACCGCAGTCGATCCCCCGAGGGGATGCGGGCCGGCTTGGGAGCGGCCCTGCGCTCGGCCTGCAATCACTTGACCCACCAGCGTTGCAGCAGCGCCATGTCCACGCCACCCGCATGAAATGTGTTGCCGCTGTCGAGATTGCTGACCCAGACTTCGGCCGGCGCGAACAGCGCGGGGTCGATCTTGTAGAAGTCGTACTCCACGGCCTTGAAGATGTCGGCGAATGA
>JANOEG010000508.1:0-4223 GCA_031413095.1 Burkholderiales bacterium
CTGGCCTCGCGCCAGCCCGAACGCCTGCTGCACTGGGTGGCGGCGCTGACCGTGGCCATGGCCTTCAGTGCGCTGGTGCTGCTGCTGGCCGACCGCATCCGCAAGTGGATCGGGCACTCGATGGTGTCGGCGATCGAAAAGCTGATGGGGCTGGTGCTGACGGCGATCGCCGTCGAGATGATCCTGGCCGGCTTGAAGCGCTACTTTTTCGAAACCTGAACATGATCCGAAAACTGCTCCTGCTGTTGTTGTTGACGTTCGCGGCGCTGGCAGCTTCCGCCCAGGTGGCCGCGCCCACCGTGCCCGCCGCCGCGCAGGCCGTGCCGCTCGACCCGATCGCCGCCACGCGGGCCTGGATCGACACGATCCCGGCTGCGCAGCGCGCCAAGACCGACGCCTACTTCGAAGGCGGCTACTGGCTGCAGTTGTGGGGTGCGCTGATCGGCGTGGCGAGCGCCTGGCTGCTGCTGGCCAGCGGCGTCTCGCGCCGGCTGCGCGACGCGGCGGAGCGTTTCACCCGCCGCGAACCTCTGCAGGTGGTGCTGTACGCGCTGGGCATCCTGGCGGCGTTCACGCTGTTGTCGCTGCCGTGGTCGATCTACACCGAGTACTTTCGCGAGCACCAGTACGGCTTGTCGAACCAGAGTTTTGGGCAATGGGCCGCCGAGACGCTGATCAGCACCGGCCTGACGATCGTTATCGGCGCCGCGGTGCTGCTGGCGATCTACGCCACCATCCGCCACGCGCCGCGAAGCTGGTGGTTGTGGGGCGCCGGGCTGATGGTGGCCTTCGGCGCCTTGGGTTCGCTTGTCTATCCGCCGTTCATTGCGCCGCTGTTCAACGACTACAAGCCGCTGGCCAACGCGCAGGTGAGAGAAGAGGTGCTGTCACTGGCGCGTGCGCACGGCGTGCCGGCCGACGAGGTCTACGAGTTCAACGCGTCGAAGCAGCACAGCCGCATCAGCGCCAACGTCGCCGGGCTCGGTGGCACGATGCGCATTGCGCTCAACGACAACCTGCTCAACCGTTCGTCGAGGGGTGAGATCCGCATGGTCATGGCCCACGAGATCGGCCACTACGTGTTGAACCATGCCTGGAAGGGCCTGGTCTTCCTGGGCCTGGTCATCGTGGCGATGTTTGCCTTTGCCAAGTGGGCGTTTGCCTGGGCACACCAGCGTTGGGGCGCGCGTTGGGGCGTGCGCGATGTGGCCGACACCGCCGGCCTGCCGATACTCGTCGCCGCATTCACCGTTTTCCAGCTGCTGGCCACGCCAGTCAACAACACGCTGACGCGCGTGCAGGAGATCGAGGCCGATCAGTTTGGCCTGGCCGCTGGGCGTGACCCGGACGCCGAAGCCGCGATCATCCTCAAGCTCTCGGACTACCGAAAAATGGAGCCGGGTCCGATCGAGGAGTTCATCTTCTACACGCATCCAAGCGGCTGGCGGCGCATCGAGAACGCGATGCGGTGGAAGGCTGAAGCGCAGCATCAGGTCACGCCGCCTGTGGCTCGATAGCGCCACGACCACAAGCTCAAGACGATCGAAATTTCTCGATGAAGGTTCGGTCGATGCGGTCTTTCCACCAGCCCATCAACCAGCCCTGCGCCGACCATGCGCCCCAGGACGCAATGGCGCGGCCATCGCCGGTGGCCAGCAGGTTCAGCGAGCGCGGTTGCGGAACGTACGGCGTGAGCGTGCCGCCGGCCACGAAGGCGCGCAGGTTGGTTGCCAGCACCGGCCCCGCGCGCACGGCGTAGACGCCGCTGCGCGGGTGCGGCATGTCGTCGCGCACGATGACGTCGCCAGCTGCGAACACATTGGCATGGCCCGCGCTCTGCAGGGTTGCGCCAACGCGAACGAATCCTTGTTCGTCGAGCGCCAGCCCGCTGCCAGCGAGCCAGGCCGGGGCGTCGCTGCCAATGGCAACGATCGGCACATCGCAGACGACGCGCATCGACGTGCCGACGACCACATGCTTGCGTTCGATCGCCGTGCAGCGGCCCTGCAGCACCTGCACCTTGGCGCGTTTGAGCGCGGCCAGCGCCTTGTGCTGAACGTTTGGGCTGTAGCTGGCCAGCAGCGCACCGTCGGAAACGATCGCGAGTTCGGCGCGCGTGCCGAGCGCCGCACGCACCGCCAGCACCAGCTCGACGCCGGCTGCGCCGTTGCCGATGATCACGACCGACAGCGGGCGCTCATCGGCCATCGCCCGGGTTTGTTTCCAGAGCGCAATGAAGCTCTCGATCGGCCGCACGAACAGCGCGTGCTCGCGAGCGCCGGGGATGCGCCCACGGTCCTGCACCGGGCCGGTGTTGATCGACAGCACGTCGTAGCTGATCTGTTCGCCGTCGGCCAACGTGACGGTGCGTGCTTTGGCATCGAGTGTGGTGGCCTGGCCGATGCGCAGGTGCACACCGGCGGCCTTGGCCAGAGGCACGACATCGATCGCGCAATCGTCTTCGCCAAAGCGGCCCGCGATCAGGCCGGGCACCATGCCCGAATAGACCTGCCGCGGGAATGCCGTGACGAGCAGGATGTCGCCGCCGGCCATGCGCTGCTGTGCAAGCGATGCCAGCACCGACAACTGCGCATGGCCGGCGCCGAGCAAGAGCAGGTTCTTCATGGGGTGTTCGCGATCAAGCGCAGCGCGTCGATGTGGCCGATGCTGTGCGAGCCGGTGTTGTCGGTGTCGGCGCCGATGACGATGGCCGTCAGTGACGGTACATCGCGTGACTCGTCGCCGAATGCGCGCCTGAAATCGGCCGCGAGGTCATGCTGCTCGTCGCTCCAGCGCCTGGCCACGCTGCTGCCGACGATGTAGCGCACGCGCTGTGTGTAGACGTTGCGCAGCAAGGTGCCGGGCGGCAGCGTTGCGTCCCAGACGTAGCACAGGGTGGCCGTGGGCAAGGGCTCGCCGGCGCGCGACGACGCCAGGCGTTGCAACTGCCGCTCGACAAAAGGCACCTGCGACAGCGGCATGTCGAAGAACGCGCAGACCTTCAATGCCGCGTCGTCGCCACCCTTGGTGCGCAGGTCGACGCCGCTGGCCGGTTGATCGACGCGCCAGCGCCAGGCCAGCGTGCCCGCGGGCGTGCCTTTGAGCGGATGGACCAGGTTGCCGTAGGCTCGCATGGCTTCGACGCGCAGCACGCGCTGGCCGTCCTGCTCGACCACCGAGAAGCGCGTCAGCGGCAACGTTTGCTGCGGCAAGCCGACCACGCGCCAGGGCGCTGGCGGCTCGGCGTTGTTGCCGATCGGCGAGGCCAGCGTGGCCGCGAGTGCGCTGCCCGCCGCCCAGGCGGCAACGAACAGCGTCAACGACCGGCCGCGTTCAATGACCAGTCGTAGTCCAGATGCGTCACCGGCAGCGACTTGGCTTTCAGCGCCGCCTGCTCTTCGGGCTTGTCGCTGAGCTGCGTCGCGTACTTCGCGAACACGTCCTCGACCTTGGAGAAACCCTTCTGTCCTTTTTCGAAGTCTTCCACAAACCATTTGAAGATCGCATTGACTTGCAGCTTGCCATCGGCCACACGGTTGCGCGTGCGGTCGCCCAGGAAGCGAATCATGCCGTCTTCCAGCTGGGCGTCGAGTTTGGCCGCGGTGAAGGCCTCGTTGCGCAGCGCTGGGCAGCCGATCGACGCGCAATTGACGGCGGCATGCACGCGCGGGTCGCCGTACTTCGGCCGCAGCTCTTCATGCTCGATCCAGTCGAGGTGGTGCTTGGCGCCAAGCAGCGTGAAGAACTCGTTCTTCCACGGGCCGCGGTTGAACAGGCCCAGCTCCTTGATCGACTTGATGTCGGGGTACTTGGTCAGGATCACCTCGACAGTGAACGCGTTGTAGGCGTTGATCAGGAAGGCCATGCGCTGGTCCTGGGTCCAGCCGTCGAAAGTGGCCTTGGGCACGGCCGACAGCGCATCGAGCACCTTCTTCAACTCGGCGCGGTCCTTGGCGAATGCGGCGTAGTCGACACGGCTCTGCTTGTTGTCGGGAAGCCATTTGACGTGCTTCTTCACCAGACCGTCCCAGGTGGCGTAGCCATGGTCGAAGGTTTGGGCCTGCGCGAACGCGGCCACGCAGAACATCAACAGGGCGATCAGCTTTTTCATCATGCACGTCTCCAAGCGTGGAACTTGCCAACCCATTCGAGCAGCTTCACCGGTTGGTGCGCGCGCTTCCATTCGCCCGCGGCGTACTTGTTGGCCTCTGCCAGAGTCGGGT
>JANOEG010000509.1:0-6629 GCA_031413095.1 Burkholderiales bacterium
TGGGTTCAGCTTCTAGCCACGTGACCGCGCTCAAGGAACTCCCACTCGCCTCGTTGCAGTTCTATGCCACGGCGCCGTACCCGTGCAGCTATCTGCCGGCGCGCATGGCGCGCTCGCAAGTGGCCACGCCAAGCCACCTGATCAACGCCGATGCGTACTCGGGCCTCGTCGCCGCGGGCTTCCGCCGCAGCGGCATGTTCACCTACCGCCCGCACTGCGATGGCTGCCGCGCCTGCGTGCCGCTGCGGGTGCCAGTGAAAACCTTCGAGCCCTCTCGCAGCCAGCGTCGCGCCTGGAAAGCGCACCGGCACCTGCAGGCGCGCGTGCTGCGCCTGGGTTTCCTGCCCGAGCACTACCAGCTCTACCTGCGCTACCAGAGCGGCCGTCACGCTGGCGGCGGCATGGACCACGACAGCGTTGATCAGTACACGCAGTTCCTGCTGCAAAGCCGTGTCAACTCGCGCCTGGTCGAGTTTCGCGAACCGGCGGCGGACCCGCAGACACTCGGGGCGCTGAAGGCGGTCTCGATCCTCGACGTGCTCGAAGACGGCCTGTCGGCTGTGTACACCTTCTATGAGCCCGATGCCAATGCCAGTTACGGCACATTCAGCGTGCTCTGGCAAATCGAGCAGACGCGCGCGCTGAACCTGCCGCATGTGTACCTCGGCTACTGGATCGAGCAGAGCCCGAAGATGGCCTACAAGTCGCAGTTCGGGCCGAATGAAAAACTGATCGAGGGCGCGTGGGTGCCCGCCGCCGGCCGCTGACAAACCGCCGCAATCGGATGATGAACTAGGGGTCTCATCCCTTGAACAGCAGGCACTGCGCGTAGCGCCGGGCCCGACTTCCGACCTTTGGGGGATATCGCGCGCGGCTGGGCTTCGCATCATGCGCGGTATGAACCACGCCAGGCCCGACACCACGCGCATTGCCGCAACCGCGCAGCCCGCTGCCAGGCCTGCGCCCGACGGCTGGCCGCAGGCAGTGCTGTCCGGCATCGAGCGCGAACTGGCCCGCTTTGTCGGCCCGCTGGCCGCCACGCTGGTGCGGCGCGCCGCGCAGCAGCACAAGAGCGTCGACATGCTCGTTGCCGCGCTGCTGCCGTCGATCGAGAGTCAGCAGGACCGCGACGCCTTCACGCGCACCTGTGCCCGGCGCGCCGTGATGCGCCATGCACCCGCCGCGGCAGCGCCCGCGCCGACGCCAGCGGCGCCACCACTGCCAATGCTGGCCCGCACGCCTTCGCCGCAGGCTGCCGGTGCGCATGCCGGCAGCCTGCTGCTGCGCGCGGCCGAGACGCTGCTCGGCGCCTTGCCGCGCCTGCGCGACATCAACGGCCTGGCCGACCCGGCCGCGCTGCAATCGCAACTGCGGCAACGACTGGCCGCCTTCAAGGCCGAGGCGATGGCCGGCGGCGTGTCGCCGATGCACATCGCCGCGGCGCGCTGCTGGCTGTGCAGCTTCATCGATGAAGTCATCAACGCCACGCCGTGGGGCACGCAGGGCCTTTGGACTGCCCATGCGTTGATGCCGACTGCACCGCCGGGCCATGACCCGTTCGACCTGCTGCAACAGGTGCTCGCCAACCCGGTGGCACACGCGCCGCTGCTGGAACTGTTCCACGTTTGCATCGCGCTCGGCTTCGAGGGCCGCTTGGGCCACACGCCGCAGGCGCGGGCGCAGCTCGACGCTCTGGCCGCTCGCCTGCACACGCTGCTGCCCACACGCCGCGGCAGCGCCAATGCACCACGCACCTTGTCGCCGCGCTGGCGCGGTCTGGCCACGCGGGGCCATCGTGACCTGGCCCGCGTTCCCCTGTGGGCAGTGGCTGCGTTCTGCGGCGCCCTCCTGCTGGCCCTGTGGCTCGCACTCAATGCGCAACTCGATGCGCGTGCCCGCCCGGTGTTCGCGCGCCTGGCCGCCGTGCCTGCCGCGTTGCAAGACACCCGCATCGCAGCCGCCGACCGGCCGCGGCTGGCCGCCGTGTTGCCTGCCGACGCGCAAGTCGACGTCCGCGACGAAGCGCAGCGTTCCCTGATCACATTGCCCGCCGACAGCCTGTTCCTGTCGGGCAGCGCGCGGCTCGACCCGCGTGCGGGCGAGTTGCTGGCGCGCGTGGCGCAGGCGCTGCGCAGCCAGATCGCCCTGGGGGGCGAGGTCTCGGTGATTGGCCACGGCGACGACGCGCCGCCGGCATCCCTGCAGTTTTCGACCGGCTGGCATCTGACGCGGGCGCGCGCGCAAGCCGTGGCCGATGCACTGGTGGCGCACCGCGTGGCCCCGGCCCGCGCCGAAGGCCGCGCCGAGTTCGAGCCGCGTGCACCCAACAACACACCGACCGGCCGTGCGCTGAACCGCCGCATCGAGATCGAACTGCGGCTGCCGCGGCCCGAGGAGGTTGCGCCATGAGACACGGCCTGAGGTTCACGTTGCAACGCACCGACTGGCGCGTGCTGGCCAGCGCGCTGGGCATTGCCGCGGCAGCAGTGCTGGCCTGGTTTCTGACGCCGCTGATCGACGTCGCCGGCCACGCGCCGTTGACGACGCCGCCCGCACGCCTGATGGCCGTCGCTGCCGTGCTCGGCCTGGCCGGCACGGTCCTGCTCGCACAGCGTGCGCTGGCGCTGCGCCGCAACCGCGCGTTTCTAGCCCAGCTCGCGCCCAGCGCATCGGGTCAGCGCGAAGTGGCCTTCCTCGGCAAGCGCTTTGCGCAAGCGCTGACGCAGCTGCGCAGCCTGCGCCTGGCCCGTGCCGGCAGCGTGCGCTGGCTCGGCGCCATCCTCGGCCGCCCACTCGTTCATGAGCTGCCGTGGTACGTGATCATCGGCGCGCCGGGTGCCGGCAAGACCACCGTACTGCTCAACTCGGGGCTGCACTTTCCGCTTGCAGATGCGACAGGCAACGAGTCCGGACGCGAATCCATTCGAGGTGTGGGTGGCACGCGCAATTGCGATTGGTGGTTCGCCTCCGAGGCGGTGCTGATCGACACCGCGGGCCGCTACACGACGCAAGACAGCGACCGCGACGCCGACCGCACCGCGTGGTTCGGCTTCCTCGATCTGCTGCGCCGCCACCGGCCGCAGCGGCCCATCAACGGTGTGCTGCTCACCCTCAGTGCCAGTGATCTGCTGCAGGCCACGCCTGAGCGCATGGCCGCGCACGCCGCCGAACTGCGGCAGCGGCTCGACGAGATCAGTCTGCGCCTGGCGATCGAGGTGCCGGTGTACGCGCTCGTCACCAAGACCGATCTGCTGCCGGGCTTCACCGAGTTCTTCGCCGACTTCGACCAGAACGTGCGCTCGCAGGTCTGGGGCGCGACCCTGCCGCGCGGCGCCGGCGGCGAACAGTGGCGTGGCGAGATGGACGCGCTCGAGGCCCGGCTGCACGAGCAGATGCTCGAACGCCTGGCCAGTGAACGTGGCAGCCCCCAAAGCGCTGCCATCCACGCTTTTCCCACACAGTGGCACGCGCTCAACCGATCGGCGCTGGGCCTTTTGCAGGCAGTGATCACCACAGGACGGGGCGCAGGGAATACCAGCCGGCCGATGTTGCGCGGCCTGTACTTCACCAGCGCCACACAGGAGACATCGCCAGGCCACCGCGCCGGCGCCACGACGTACTTCATCACACGATTGCTGCGCGACGTGGTCTTCGCCGAAAGTGGCCTGGCCGGCAGCACAGCGCGCGGCAGCCGGCATCGTCGGCTGATCGAGCGCGCCGTGCTGGCCGCGAGCGCCGCGGCAATGGTGTGGGCGCTCGGCATCACCTGGCGCGGCTACGAACGCCAAACGCGAGCCGTCGATGCGTTCGCCGCACAGTTGCCCTCGATCGACGACGCGCTGGCGCAAGCACAACGCGCCAGCGATCTGAGCGCTCTGTTGCCGGCGCTCGACGCGTTGGCCGGCAGCCGTCTCTTCGCGGCGGATGACGGCGCGAACTTCGGCGACGTGGCCGAGCGGCTGCTCGACCGCAACAGCATGCTCGCCGCAGCCGCCGACGACAGCTACCAGCGCCTGCTCAAGGACGCTTTCCTGCCGCGCATCGCAGCGCGCCTGGAAGATCGGCTGCGCAAGAGCGCCGGCGAGCCAGCCGCGCGCACCTACGAAACGCTGCGCGCCTACCTGATGCTGTTCGGCGGCAAACACTTCGATGCCGCAGCGCTGCGCGCCTACTTCGCCAACGACTGGAACCTCACCTTGCCCGACAGCGTGCCCGCCGCCGAACGCGCGGGTCTGCTGCGCCACCTCGACCAACTGCTGGCCGGTGGCGAGGTCGGCGCACCGTCGCGTGCCGATGCGCAGCTCATTGCAGAAACACGCGCCCGCGTGCAATCCGTGCCACTGGCCCAACGCGCAGCCACCCGCCTGCAACAGCAGGATGCCAACACGCCGCGCGTGGCACTCCATGCCGCGGGTGTGCTCGTGCGTGCCAGTGGCGGTGCGCTGGCCGACGTGCCCTCCGCACGAACAACGGTCGGCCTGCCCCGCGAGCGCACGCAGCAGGTGCTGACGCAACTCGCGCAAGAGCAGAGCTGGGTGCTCGGCGCCACACGCGCCGCACCCACCACGCCGGGGTTGGCCGATGAAGTCGAGCGCCTGTTCGCGCTCGACAACGCGCTGCACTGGCAGTCCGTGCTCGACGATCTGCGGCTGGCGCCGACGCAGCAGCTCGGTCAGAGTGCGCAGCTGGCGCGTGCGCTGGCGCAAGCCGACTCGCCTCTCCTGACGTTGCTGCGCACAGCCACACGCGAAACCACCAACGGCTCTCCGGCTGCTTGGTTCGCGGCGCTGCGCGCGCACGTCGATGGCGCGTCGCCGTCCGTGGCGAGGATGCAGGCGCTGTTGACGAAGCTGGCAGCGCATCTCGCTGCCGCCGACGAGGCCGCCCAACGCCACGCCCTGCCCCCTTCGAGCGGCGTCATGCGCGATCTGGCACAAGCGGCGCGCGAGGCGCCCGCACCGTTGAACGGCTTGCTGACGCAGTTGCACACCACGAGTTCGAACCAGCTGATGGGCGCTCTGCGTGAACCGATGTCGCGCGAGATCGCCCGTGAGCTCACACCGGCCTGTGCGCGCGCGGTCTCGCAGCGTTATCCGTTCGTGCGCAACGCGCCGGAGGACATGACACGAGACGACTTCGTGCGCACCTTCGGCGCCGGTGGCCTCCTCGACAACTTCTACCAGCGCCATCTCGTGCCCCATGCCGATGCCGCGCGCAGCGACGGCACGGCGCCGTTTCGCCGCGCGCAGACCATCCGCGAAACCTTCTTCCGCGACGGCGGCCGTGCACTCGGCACCCGGCTCGAATTCCGCCTGCTCGGACTCGATGCCGGCGCGTCCGAATTCACGCTCGACGTCGATGGCCAGGTGTTGCGCTGGAAGCGTGGTGCGCCGCAGGCGCAAAGCATCGACTGGCTGACGCTTCGTGGCGCCGGTGGCCATTCAGGACGCGTGCATGTGCTGCTCGCACCGAGCGCCGGCAGCGGCTACACCTTCAACGGCCCGTGGGCGCTGCTGCGCCTCTTGGACCGGGCCCGCGTCGAGCGCGGTGCCGCGCCCGATCGTGCGCTGGTGACCTTCGACATCGAAGGCCGCAAGGCACGCTTCGAAGTGCGCAGCGCCAGCGCACACAACCCCCTGCTGCGCCAGGACCTGGAGTCCTTTGCATGCCCGAACAAGTTGTGAGCAACACGCCGGGCGCAGCCGCTGCGGCGGGTTGGTACGGCAAGCTGCCGGGCCTTGGTGACTTTGCCATGCGGCGCTTGCCGCCAGAGTTTGTCAGCCACTGGGACGCGTGGCTGCAATCGGGACTGCAAACCATGAGCGACTCACCGGCGCATGACGGCAGTGCCCTGGCGCCGGTGTGCCGCTTCTGGCTCGCCCCCGGCGTCGTCGACACGCTGGCCTGGGGCGGCCTGCTGATGCCGAGCACCGACCGTGCGGGCCGCCGCTTTCCGCTGACGGTGGCGCAGCCCATCGCCACGCTGGCTGAGGCCATTGCAGCGCGCCGCTGGTTCTCGAGTGTCGTTGCGGCCATGCGCTTCACGCAGGGCAACGAACACACGCTGGACGACTTCGAAGAATGTCTGAACGCCCTGCCGCCCCCGCTGGCGCGCGCCGCGCCACGCGTCGACGTACTGCTCGCATCCGCGGTGCAAGACAACGCACCCGCGTGCAGCGTCTGGTGGCGCCACGGCGCCGCCAGCGCCGAAGACTTCCAGCGGTGGAGCGGACTGCCGATGCCGACGGCGCTGCCGTCGTTGCTGGGCGGCGCACGATGAGGCCTATCGCGCTCCTTGTCGTGTTGTGGCTGGCCTGCGCCGTGGCCTCGGCCGGAGAGCAGCGCCTGGCGCTGGTCATCGGCAACGCCGGCTATCGCGTCGATCCGCTCGACAACCCGGTCAACGACGCGCGCCTGGTCGCTTCGTCGCTGAAGCAAGCCGGCTTCGACGTCGCGCTGGCAGAAAACCTCGACCGGCGCGGCCTGCTCGGCGCGCTGCGCGCCTTCGGCGAACGCTTGAACGACAACTCGGTGGCGGTGCTGTACTACGCCGGCCACGGCCTGCAACTGCGCGACCGCAACTACCTGATCCCGGTCGATGCCGAGATCCGCAGCGAAGACGAAATCGC
>JANOEG010000510.1:0-2948 GCA_031413095.1 Burkholderiales bacterium
CTTGTCGTGCAGGTGCGTCGCGATCGCACCCGCGAGAGCGAGGCCGTCGAAGGTGCTGGTGCCGCGGCCGATCTCGTCCATCAGCACCAGCGAGTTCTCTGTCGCGGCGTGCATGATCGCGGCCGCCTCGGTCATCTCGACCATGAAGGTCGATTGCGCATTGGCCAGGTCGTCGGCGGCGCCGATGCGGGTGTGGATGGCGTCGATCGGCCCCAAGCGGCAAGCGCTCGCAGGCACGAACGAGCCGATCGACGCCAGCAGCACGATCAGCGCCACCTGTCGCATGTAGGTGCTTTTTCCGCCCATGTTGGGGCCGGTGATGATGAGCATGCGCGTCTTCGCGTCGAGCCGGCAGTGGTTGGCGATGAACGACCTACCGCCGGTTTCCTGCAAGCGCGCCTCGACGACCGGGTGGCGGCCGGCGTCGATCTCGATGCACGGCTGTGCTACGAAGTGCGGGCGTGTCCAGCTCAACGTTGCAGCACGTTCGCTCAAGGCCGCAAGCGCATCGAGAGCGGCCAGCGCGCGCGCCAAGCCGCCGAGCGCACCGAGGTGCACTTGCAGCGCGTCGAGCAACTGCTCCCACAACAACTTCTCTCGCGCCAGCGCGCGCTCTTCGGCGGCCAGCGCCTTGTCTTCGAAGGCTTTCAGCTCCGGCGTGATGTAGCGCTCGGCGTTCTTCATCGTCTGCCGGCGCTGGTAGTCGGCCGGCACCTTGCCGACATGCGACGACGTGACCTCGATGTAGAAGCCGTGCACCTTGTTGAACTGCACGCGCAGGTTCGGGATGCTGCTGCGTTCGCGCTCGCGCAGTTCGAGCTGCACCAGGTACTCGTCGGCGTTGCGCGTGATGCCGCGCAGCTCGTCGAGTGGCGCGTCGTAGCCTTCGGCAAACACGCCGCCGTCGCGCAATAGCACGGCCGGTTCTTCAGCGATGGACCGAAGCAGAGCGGCGAGCGACGCCTCGGGTTGCAGGGCGGCTTGCGCGTCGTCGAGTAAGGCCGCGCCGCTCGGCGCCGCGGTGCGCAGCGCCGGCAGCCGCGCCAGCGTCTCGCGCAACCCGGACAGCTCGCGCGGACGCACCTGACGCAACGCGATGCGCGCCGCGATGCGTTCGACATCAGACACGCCACGCAGCGCATCGCGCAGCGGCGCGAAGCCCTCCGACATCAGGCGCTCGATCGCCTCGTGGCGCGCGCTGGCCTCGGCACGGTCGCGCCTCGGATGCGCCAGCCAGCGCCGCAGCGCGCGGCTGCCCATGCCGGTGGCGCAGGTGTCGAGCAGCGACAGCAGCGTCGGCTCGGTCTCACCGCGCAGCGTCAACGTGAGTTCGAGGTTGCGGTGCGTGGCCGGCGGCACGTCGATCATCTCGCCGCTCTTCGGCACTTCGAGCGTCTGCACATGCGCCAGGGCGTGGCTCTGCGTGTGTTCGGCAAAGGCAAGCAGGGCGGCAGCAGCAGCGTGAGCGAGCGTCAGCTCTTGCGCGTTGAAGCCGGCGAGCGTGGCCACCTTCAGTTGTTCTGCGAGTTTGCGAACGCCCAGAGCGGCGTCGAACTGCCAGGTGGGGCGCTGCGTCAGCGCGGCGCCGCTGGCTTGTATGGATGCCGGCAGGGCTTCCCGGTCCGCGCACAACACTTCGGCCGCATCGAGCCTCGCCAGCCACGCCGGCAACTCGCGCTCCGAACATTCGGTCAAGCCGAGGCGGCCACTCGCCAGACCGAGCCACGCGAGGCCATAGCCCGAGGTGCGGTCCTTGGCGATCGATACCAACAACGCATCGCGCCGCTCGGCCAGCAACTCGCCATCGGTCAGCGTGCCTGGCGTGACGACGCGCACGACCTTGCGTTCGACCGGGCCCTTGGCGGTGGCCACGTCGCCGACCTGCTCGGCCACGGCCACCGATTCGCCGAGCTTGATCAGCCGCGCCAGATAACTTTCGACCGAGTGCGCCGGCACACCAGCCATCACCACCGGCTCGCCGGCGCTCTGCCCACGCGTGGTCAGCGTGATGTCGAGCAGGCGGTTGGCTTTGCGCGCGTCGTCGAAGAAGACCTCGTAGAAGTCGCCCATGCGGAAGAACAGCAGCGTCTGCGGATGCTCTGCCTTCAGGCGCAGGTACTGCGCCATCACCGGCGTGTGGGCAGAAAAGTCTTGCATCGCCGGCAACGAGGGTGTGCTACTTCGCTGCCGGCCTCTTCACGCGCACCGTCTTTCGCGGCGCAGGCGCCGCACCTTCTGCCAGCGCCGCCGCCAGCGCATCTTCCGGGGTGGGCCCGGCCGGAGCCTCTGCCGCACCCGCCTTGATCGCCTTTGAATACGGCGTCAGCAACTGCACCAGTTGCCCGTACACCTTCGGCGTGCCGGCGACCGCTTCGCGCTGGTAGAGGAAATCAGAGTCGCCGGTAAAGTTGCCGATCAGGCCACCGGCTTCGGTGATCATCAGCGAGCCCGCGGCCACGTCCCAGGGGTGCAGGCCGGTCTCGAAGAAGCCGTCGTACCAGCCGGCCGCCACGTAGCAGAGGTCGAGTGCTGCCGCGCCGGGGCGGCGCACGCCGGCGCAGTGCTGCATGACCTGCTCGAACATTTCGATGTAGCGGCGGAAGTTGTCGCCCTTGCGGAATGGAAAGCCGGTGCCGATCAGCGACTCTGCGAGGCGGATGCGCTTGGAGACGCGCAGCCGGCGGTCGTTGAGGAACGCGCCGCGGCCCTTGCTGGCGAAGAAGAGGTCGTTGCGCGTCGGGTCATAGACAACGGCCTGCTCGATCTTGCCGCGGAAGGCGAGTGCGATCGACACCGCATAGACCGGAAAGCCATGGATGAAATTGGTCGTGCCGTCGAGCGGGTCGATGATCCACAGGTAGTCGCTGTGCTTGGCGCCATGCGTGCGGCCCGACTCTTCGGCGAGGATGGCGTGGCCGGGGTAGGCGGTGAGCAGGATTTCGATGATG
>JANOEG010000511.1:0-9763 GCA_031413095.1 Burkholderiales bacterium
GCGAATAGACGAACAGCGGCGTGCCGTATTCGTGAGCCAGCGCATCGAGCGATTGGCCTTCGAGCTCGAGCTGTAGGCCACGCCAGGCGAGGAACGGCGCCCCGGGCAAGACGGTCGGCGCGCTCATCGCACGGCTGCCGATGCGGTGCTGGCGGGTGGCGGCAGCTTCAAGGGGCCTTTTTGCCCACACGCCGACAGGTGCGATGCGGCCGTCGCGGCGAGGGCCACCGCTACACTGATTCGAAGCCACCTTGCGCTCATGCCAACGATTCTAGAGGGCTCCTTTTGCCATGACCGATGCCGAGTACCACCACCTCGCCTCCGATGTGCTCGCGCGCATCGAAGCCACGTTGGACGGCTGGCTGCAGAGCGACGTTGTCGACATCGACTCGCAGCGCACCGGCGGGCTGCTTGAACTGACCTTGCCTGCGGGCAGCAAGATTGTTATCAACACGCAGCCGCCCTTGCAGGAGTTGTGGCTGGCCGCGCGTGCCGGTGGCTACCACTTCAAGCACGTGGATGGTCAGTGGCGTGACACCAAGGACGGGATTGATTTTTTCGAGCGACTGTCGCGTGAAGCGAGCACCCAGGCCGGCAAGGCTTTGACGTTCAGTTCTTGAACAAGTCGAGGATGCTCTTCTTCTCGTCTTCGGTCGGGGCGGAGGGCGCTGGTGCCTGGTCGAGTCCGAGGCTGGTGACACCTGCGCCGTGGGCGTACTCCTCGTAGACCCATTCGCCTCCCGCATTGAGCAGCCCTTCGGGCGCCTTGGCAGCGCTCTTTTGCGGCGGCAGCGCCTTCAGCGCGAACTGCATGTACTCAATCCACACCGGCAGCGCGAGGCCGCCGCCGGTCTCCTTGTCGCCGAGCTTGCGCGGCGTGTCGTAGCCGATCCATACCACCGCCACCAGGCTTGGGTGCCAGCCGGCGAACCAGGCATCCAACGAGTCGTTGGTGGTGCCGGTCTTGCCGTAGATGTCGTTGCGCTTCAACGTGCCCTGTGCCCTGGCCGCCGTGCCCGAGCGCGTGACCTCCTGCAGCAGGTCGGTCATCACATAGGCGTTGCGCGCATCGATGACGCGCATCGACTCGTCGGGCTTTTGCGTCGGCGAATCCTGAATCACGCGCCCGCGGTGGTCGGTGATGCGTTCGATCAGCCGCGGTGCGACCAGATAACCGCCGTTGGCGAAGACGCCGTAGCCGCTGGCCATCTGCAGCGGCGTCACCGCGCCGGCGCCGAGCGCCATCGTCAGGAAGGGCGGATGTTTCTCAGCCTCGAAGCCGAATCGCGACACCCACTGTTGCGCAAACGGCGGCCCGATCGCTTCAAGGACGCGGATTGAGATCATGTTCTTCGACTTGGCCAAGCCGCGCTTCAAAGGCATCGGGCCGTCGAAGGTGCCGTCGTAATTTTTCGGCTCCCAGGGCTGGCTTCCGGTGGTCGTGGCGTCGAAGAACAGAGGCGCGTCGTTGATCACTGTTGCCGACGTAAAGCCTTTTTCCAGCGCTGCCGAGTAGATGAAGGGCTTGAAGCTCGACCCCGGCTGCCGCCACGCCTGTGTGACATGGTTGAACTTGCTCTTGCGATAGTCGAAGCCGCCGACGAGCGTGCGGATCCAGCCGGTTGTCGGGTCGAGGGCGACGAACGCGCCTTCGACCTCCGGCACCTGCGTCAGCGACCATTGGCCCTTGGCGTTTTGCAGCACGCGCACGAGGGCGCCGCGGCGGATCTTCTTGGCAGCCGGCGCCTTGTCGGCCAAGCCCGAAGCCACCGGACGCAGGCCGTCGCCGGTAACGGTGACGGCCTCGCCGTCCTGCATCACCGCCACGACCTTTTTCGCCGACGCTTCCGTGACAACGGCGGCTCGCAAGTCGTCGTTGTCCGGGTGGTCGGCCAGCGCTTCGGCGATGCGGGTATCAACGTCGGCCGCGCTGGCTGGCAGATCGACAAATGCCTCCGGGCCGCGATAGACCTGACGCAACTCGTAGTCCATGAGCCCGCGGCGCAGTGCACGGTAGGCGACCGCCTGATCGGCAGAGCCGACGCTCAAGACCACGTTCAGCCCACGCGTGTAGGACTCGTCGCCGTACTGGGCAAAGACCAGTTGGCGCGCCGTCTCGGCCACGAACTCGGCGTGCACCGCCACCTCTGACTGGCTCTTGTAGCGCAGCTTCTCGGTGCGTGCCGCTGCGGCTTGCTCGGCCGTGATGAAGCGGTTGTCGAGCATGCGGTCGATGATGTACTGCTGCCGTGCCGTGGCCCGCTTCGGGTTGACGATCGGGTTGTAGATCGAGGGGCCTTTCGGCAGCCCCGCGAGCATCGCCGCCTCAGCCACGGTCACGTCTTTGAGCGGCTTGCCGAAATAAATCTCGGAGGCCGCCGCAAATCCGTAGGCCCGCTGCCCCAGGAAAATCTGGTTCATGTAGGCCTCGAGGATCTGATCCTTGGTCAGCAGGCTCTCGATTTTCCACGTCAGCAGCACTTCGTAGACCTTGCGTGTCAGCGTCTTTTCGGTCGACAGGTAGAAGTTGCGCGCGACCTGCATCGTGATCGTCGAGGCGCCTTGGCTGCGCGCTTCGGACAGTTGCGCCAGCGCGGCGCGGGCGATGCCGACCAGATCGACACCGCCGTGGTCATAGAAGCGCGCGTCCTCGATCGCCAACACGGCGTCGCGCATGACCTTGGGCACATCCTTGATCGGCGTGAAGCTGCGCCGCTCCTCGCCGAACTCGCCGAGCAGCACGCCATCGGCTGAAAACACGCGCAGAGGCAGCTTGGGCCGGTAGTCGGTGAGGCTGGTGATCGGCGGCAGGTTCGGGTAGGCCACCGACAGCGCCACAGCCACCAGCGCCGCGATCACCAGCACCAGCGTGGCGGCAATGCCCAGCAGCCACGCCAGCGGACGCACGACCCATGGGGTCCAGGAAGGGAGGCGGTCGGACAGGCTCACTTGGGTAGGAGGTGTACAGCGAAGGGACGGCCCGGCAGTGTGCCGTGCATTGGCACCGAGGCGTTCGTCGGGACGCCGACGCAACGCAGCAGAGTGAGATTATAGAAACGCTGATGCGGGCAACACTGCCGAGCGTGAACTGCTGCTCGACATGGTGTGCGCGCACCTCCAACAGCGCATGGCAAATGGATTAAGGTCACATGCAATCCGGAGTCGCCGCACGTCAGAGTTACACAACGTGGCGCCTCCTGAAAGCGTGCCTTTTCCGTGGGCACACAAGGGCTTTACTGCTAGCATTCAAGTAACTTCTTAACAAACCAGTGTGCCGCTGAAACACATTCGGCGAGGCATTTTGGGGGGTACCGTTGTGAGCTTCCTTGACGCGTTGTTCGGTCGCACGCACACGTCGATGATCGGACTGGACATCAGCACTTCGAGTGTGAAGCTGGTGGAGCTGGGGCAGAGTGCCGCCGGCGAGTTCGTTGTCGAGCGTTTTGCATCAGAACCCTTTGAGAAGGGCTGGATCACCGACGGCCAGATCGAGAAATTCGACGAAGTGGCCGAAGCGGTCAAACGTGTCGTCACCAAAAGCGGCACGCGGACCAAGAACGTTGCCATGGCGATGCCCCAATCGTCCGTGATCACCAAGAAGATCATGCTGCCGGCCGGTCTGCGCGAGGAAGAGCTGGAGTTGCAGGTTGAAAGCGAAGCCAATCAATACATTCCGTTCTCCCTCGACGAGGTCAGCCTCGACTTTTGCGTCATCGGGCCGAGCTCGACGTCGATCGGCGACGTCGAAGTGTTGATCGCCGCGTCGCGCAAGGATCGTGTGCAGGACCGTCAAGGCCTGGCTGAAGCGGCCGGCCTGAAGCCGATGGTTCTCGACATCGAAAGTCACGCTTCGCGCTTGGCCATGAGCCGCATCGTGCGCACGCTGCCCAGCGAGGGCAAGGACGCGTTGGTGGCTCTGTTCGAGATCGGCGCCGACACGACCAGCCTGAAGGTGCTGCGCGACGAGGAATTGCTGTACGACCGCGATCAAGCGTTCGGCGGCTCCCAGCTCACTCAGTTGATCTCGCGCCAGTATGGCTTCTCGTTCGAAGAAGCCGAGCAGAAGAAGCTCGGCGGCGAGTTGCCTGAAGACTACGAGACAGCCATCCTGGCGCCCTTCGTCGACAGCCTGTCGCAGGAAATCGGCCGAGCGTTGCAGTACTTCTTCACCAGCACGCCGCACCACAAGGTTCACTACGTGATGCTGGCTGGCGGCACGGCCACGCTGCCAGGCTTGAAGGAGCGGGTGACCGACCTGACCGGCTTCGCCTCGATGGTCGTCAATCCTTTCGAACACATGAAGCTCG
Organism: Burkholderiales bacterium; assembly: GCA_031413095.1. Lineage (GTDB taxonomy): Bacteria > Pseudomonadota > Gammaproteobacteria > Burkholderiales > Burkholderiaceae_C > CADEEN01. The sequence goes on from JANOEG010000511.1 coordinate 4,308, forward strand.
GCGGCTCGGTGCGTGAGAACAAGGTGCGCCGCGAGGCTCCCTCGTACCTCACGGCCTGTGGGCTGGCGATGCGGAGGTTCATGCAGTGATCCTCATCAACCTGCTCCCGCACCGGGAGGAAAAACGGGCGGCGCGCAAGCGTGCCTACTTTGCCGGCTTGGCGGCGGCGTTCTGTACAGGTCTGGTTGCCGTTGGCCTCTGGTTCGGCGTGCTCAGCCAGATGAAGTCGGCGCAGGAAGAGCGCAACGCCTACCTCGGCTCCGAAATCAAGAAGCTCGAAGCCGAGATCAAGGACATTGCCAATCTTCGTTCCGAAATCGACGCTTTGAAGGCGCGCCAGAAGGCGGTGGAAGACCTGCAGGCTGACCGCAACGTGCCGGTGCACCTTCTCAACGAACTCGTCAAGCAGACGCCGGAAGGCGTGTACCTGACCAACATCAAACAAGCCGGCCAGACCGTCACGGTGACGGGCGTGGCGCAGACCAACGAGCGCGTTTCTGAGTTCCTGCGCAATTCGCTCTACAACTCGACGTGGCTCGAGCGGCCGGAGCTGATTGAGATCAAGGCGACGCCAGCGACCGCACAGGGGCGATCGTCCCGCCTGTTCGATTTTTCGATGCGCGTGTCGATCAAGCGCCCGCAAGCACCCGGCGACGCCGCCAGCGCGCCTGCCGGCAAGGCGCCGGCAACCGTTGCCAAAGCTTCCTGAGGTCGAATCATGGCCACCCAGACCAAATCTCCCGGTTTCGAACTGAGCACGATGTTCGAGAACGCCGCGGCGCAGTTCCGCGGTCTCGATACGCGTCAGCCCGGCCAGTGGCCGCTGTTACCCAAGCTGGCCACGTGGCTGGCGTTGATTGCGCTGGTGTTGCTGCTCGGCTGGTTCTTGCTGCTTCAGGGCAAGTCCGACGAGCTCGACGCAGAACGCGCCAAGGAGCCGGCGCTGAAAACCGACTACCGCAGCAAACTTACGCAAGCGGTGAACCTGCCGGAGCTGAGAAAGCAGAAGCTGCAGGTCGAGGAGTACGTGACCCAACTCGAGAAGCAGCTGCCTGGCAAGGCCGAAATGGATGCGCTGTTGTCTGACATCAACCAGGCCGGTATCGGCCGTGGTTTGCAGTTCGAACTGTTCCGCCCGGGCTCGGTGGCGGTGAAGGATTACTACGCTGAGCTGCCAATTGCCGTCAAGGTCTCGGGCCGGTACCACGACATCGGTGCTTTCGCCGCTGACGTGGCCAATCTGTCGCGCATCGTCACGCTGCATGACATGACGATCGCCACGCCCGGCCGGGACGGTACGGGCCTGCTGTCGATGGACGCGACCGCGCGCACCTACCGCTACCTTGACCAGACCGAAGTTGCTGCCCAGTCCGCGCAGAAGAAAGCCGCCGCGGGGGCGAAGAAGCCATGAGTTCAAACATGAAGTCTGTCTTTCGCTCCCTTGCGGCCTTGGCGCTGATCGGCCTGCTTTCGGCCTGTGGCGCCGAGTTGTCTGAACTCGATCAGTGGACAGCGCAGCAGAAGAAGGAAGTCAAGCCAAACGTGACGCCCCTGTCACCGCCGAAAAAGTTCACCCCGCAGCCTTACGCCACGGCTGAGGCCGTGGACCCGTTCAGCAACCAGAAGCTCGCCGTGGCCCTGAAGCGTGATGAGCGCGCACCGAGCTCGTTGCTGGCTGCGGAGCTGAAGCGGCGCAAGGAGCCACTCGAGGCCTACCCGCTTGACACCATGTCGATGGTCGGCAGCATCAATAAAGAGAGTCGTCCCTACGCGCTGCTGCGTGTGGACAACCTGCTCTACCAAGTCAAGGTCGGTGACTACATCGGCCAGAACTACGGCCGCATCCTGCGGGTCGGCGAGACAGAACTGGTCTTGCGCGAGGTCACGCAGGACGCTGCTGGGGAGTGGATCGAACGAAACAGCACCCTGCAGTTGGTTGAACAGCGGGCGGCGCGATGATGAATTCGAAGGAGAAGCGGATCATGAGGAATTGGCGTGTTTGGGGGGGGGCACTGGCGGTGACGCTGGCCGCTCCGGTGGCCTTTGCGCAAGCGGTGATCCAGTCGATCACCAGCTCGCAGCAGGCGGGCGCCGACGTGGTGCGCATCGAAATGAGCGAGGCGCTCAAGGCGGTGCCGGCCGGCTTCACGATCCAGCAGCCGGCGCGCATCGCGATCGACCTGCCGGGGGTGGGCAATGCCATGGGCAAGCCGTCGGTGGAGATCAACCAGGGCAACTTGCGCTCGGTCAACGTGGCGCAGGCGGGTGACCGCACGCGGCTCGTGCTGAACCTCAAACAAGCCGCGACCTACCGGGCGCAAATCGACGGCAAGGCGCTGTTGATCGTCGTCGACAGCGCTGCGCCGGCTTCCGCCGCAGTGGCGCCCGCTGCCACGGGCGCGGCCCCCGCCACGGCCACGGCCGCTGCGCCGACCACGTTCGCGCCGAGCCAGAACCGCGATCCACAATCGTTGCGTGAGATCGACTTCCGCCGCGGCGTGGATGGCGCCGGCCGGGTGATCGTCACCTTGCCGAGCAACCAGGTCGGCGTTGATATCCGCCAACAGGGCACTGGCCTTCTGGTCGAGTTCCCGCGGTCGACAGTGCCTGACATCTTGCGCAAGCGCTTGGACGTCACTGACTTCGGCACGCCGGTGCAAACCGTGACGACCACGCAAAGCGGCGACCGCGTGCGCATGGTCATCGAGCCGCGCGGCAACTGGGAGCACAGCGCCTACCAGAGCGACACGCAGTTCGTCGTTGAGGTGCGCCCGGTCAAGGTGGACCCGAACAAGCTGACGCAAGGGCCAGGCTACGCCGGCGAGAAGCTGAGCCTTAACTTCCAGAATATCGAAGTGCGCTCGCTGCTGCAGGTCATTGCCGACTTCACGAACTTCAACGTCGTCACCAGCGACACCGTCACCGGCAGCTTGACGCTGCGCCTGAAAGACGTGCCCTGGGATCAGGCGCTGGACATCATTCTGCAGGCCAAGGGCCTGGGCCTGCGCAAGAGCGGCAACGTGATCTGGATCGCGCCTAAGGACGAACTGGCGATCAAGGAGCAAGCCGATCTTGAAGCGGGCAAGAAGAAGTCGGAACTCGAGCCGCTGCGCACGCAGTCGTTCCAGTTGAACTACACGAAGGCTGAGGACGTGGCCAAAGGTTTGTCCGGCTCGGGCAGTGGTGGCGCGGGTGGCGGCACCAGCACGAAGATCCTTTCGGCGCGTGGCAGTGTTATCTCTGACCAGCGCACCAACCAGCTGTTCGTGACTGATATTCCTTCCAAACTGGAAGAGGTTCAGTCGTTGATCGCACGCATCGACATCCCGGTGCGGCAGGTGCTGATCGAGGCGCGCATCGTGGAGGCTGCTGACACCTTCGGCAAGTCGTTGGGGGCGAAGTTAGGATTTCTAGATGCGCGTGGGCCACGTGGGGGCTTGCCTGGCTGGGGCGGCAACGACGCTCGAGTGGCCGTCGGCGGGAATTTCGTCGGTGTCGGGCAGATTACTAACCAAGCTACCGGGTTCACATCTGACGGGTACACCAACAGCCAAATGATCAATCTGCCTGCGATCGGACAGGGCGGCTACAACCCAGCAAGCTTCGCGCTGTCAATCTTCGGTGCATCGTCCAACCGGTTCTTGAACCTCGAAATATCGGCGTTGGAAGCAGACGGCAAGGGCAAGGTGGTGTCGAGCCCGCGCATTGTCACTGCCGACCAGGTCAAGGCCTTTATCAGTCAAGGCCAGAAAGTGCCGTTCCAGCGCTCGACCAGTTCGGGTGCGACCGCGATCGAGTTCATCGAGGCAGCGCTCAAACTCGAAGTCACACCGCAGATCACGCCAGAAGGCAACATCATCATGGATGTGAAGATCAACAAGGACAGCCTCGGTGCACTGACCGCGCTGGGCCGCGAGATCAACATCAAGGAAGTCAAGACCCAGGTGTTGGTCGAGAACGGCGGCACGGTGGTGATCGGTGGTATTTACGAGCAGCAGACCAACGAAAGCGTCACCAAAGTTCCGTTCCTCGGTGATGTGCCCGTGTTGGGCAACCTGTTCAAGACCAAGACGACAGATTCGCAGCGCACCGAGTTGCTGATTTTCCTGACGCCCAAGGTTGTCACCGAAAAGGCGGCCGTGCGGTGAGCCCGAGGTCGTCCGGAGTTCGCGGGCTGCGCTCAGCGTCCGCTCGTTGGTTGAGCTTCATCGCACTGGCCGCGCTGGTGGCCTGCGGTGGCGGAGGGTCCGCATCGGGCGAGGACGGCTTCGCCAGCGATGGCAAGGGTGACTCGCCATTCGGAAGCGGTTCTGGCGATCCGCTGTTCGGCGGTGGGTCGGGCGGCGTTGGCCTGGCAGGCGACGGTCCGCTGCCCAGCCCTGATGCGCCGGTGACAGTCAGCGCTGCCGACCTGCAGGGCACGGTGTTCAACGCCAGCAACGGCACGCCGATCTCGGGCGCGGCCGTGCGCTTCGGCGCGACCACGCTCACGACGGCGAGCGACGGCACCTACGAGCAGGCAACGAGCGCCGCCGCGTCGCGGTTGGTGCTCGAGGGCACGGCGTCGAGCTACGAAAGCCTGTACCTGCCGAGCGAGGTGCTCGGCACGCTTCCCTCGGTCAACCTGCTGCGCCTGACGCCTTTCGGTACGGCGGGGTCTATCACGGTGGCAAACGGCGGCACGATCACCGATGCCGCCAGCGGCGCGGCGGTCACGGCGGCCGCCAACATCCTGACGGCGCCGGGTGGCACACCGCCCGCGCCCGCCACGGTGGAGGTGCGGGTGACCAACGTCGCGGTCGCCAGCGACAGCCACTTGCTGTCTGGCGACTTCACCGACGACAACGGCGATCCGGTGGAGGCCTACGGCAGCGTCGTGTTGACGGCTGTGACCGCGGCAGATGTGGCGTCCGGCGAGTCGGTCAGCCTGCGCATCCCGGTGAGCACGCGCTCCGGCTCCCCGCCGGCATCCGCGGAGCTGTATCGCTTGATTCCAGCGACGGGGCGTTGGGTCTCCGTCGGCAGCGCGACGTTGTCCGGGACTGCGTATACCGCCGATGTCCCGGCATTCGGCCAATGGATGGTCGGCTCGCCGATTGCCAGCGCCGTTGCGGTAACCGGCTGCGTGAACGACGACACGGGCGCGCCCGCGGCCAACGTGCGCATCGAAGCCGATGGCATCTCGTATTCGGGCATCAGCTACGCCACCACCGATGGCAGCGGACGGTTCTCGCTCGGCGTGCGCCCGACCAGTACCGTCATCGTGTCGGGCCGGCGCGGCGCCTTCCTGACCAACGCGACATCGCGCAGCGTCACCAACAGCACGGTCGACATCACTCCATGTCTCACCTTGCCGTCGACCAATGCCGCGACGATGCGCCTGACCTGGGGCGAGAACCCGCGCGACATCGATTCGCATCTGCGCACACCCGATGGCGCTCATGTGTTCTATGCCG
>JANOEG010000512.1:0-2027 GCA_031413095.1 Burkholderiales bacterium
CCAGCGAAGCCAAGCCCAACTTGTACAGATCGGGCAGCGTCCTGATGGCGCCGGCTTCGACCAGTTGGTCGACGATCTTGTCGCCCAGGTGTTCGATGTCAAGCGCCCGGCGCTGCGCAAAGTGCAGCACCGCCTGCTTGCGCTGCGCCGGGCACGAAATGCCGCCGCTGCAGCGCCAGTCGACCTCATCCTCTTCGCGCACGATCTGGCTGCCGCACACGGGACATTGGCCGCCGAGTCGCTTGTAGAGATCGAACGGCTCGCCAACGTCGGCGGGCCGCTTGTCGAGTACGACGCCCACCACCTCGGGAATCACATCGCCGGCGCGGCGCACGATCACCGTGTCGCCGATGCGCACATCCTTGCGCCTGGCTTCGTCTTCGTTGTGCAGGGTGACGCTCGTGATAGTGACACCACCAACGTTCGCTGGTTCAATCTTGGCAACGGGCGTTAGTTTTCCGGTGCGGCCGACCTGAATCTCGATCGCTCGAAGTACAGACGTCACTTCCTCAGGCTCGAATTTGTGGGCGAACGCCCAATGCGGATAGTTGGTTCCTTCGCCCAGCGCTTCTTGGAGATCACGATCGTTGACCTTGTAGACAACTCCATCAATGCCAAAAGGAAGCGATTGCCGCTGAGCTGCAACACGTCGATAGAAGCTCACCAGTCCAATGCCCCCAACAGCCGTAGCCTTGAAGTCGCAGACGGGGAAGCCAAGCTCACGAAGCTGAAGAAGCACATCACTGTGGTGCGTCGGCATCTCCCAGCCGATCACCTCCCCAAGGCCATATGCGAAAAATGAAAGCGGTCGACTGGCGGTCAGCTTAGGGTCTAGCTGCCTGACGCTGCCAGCCGCTGCATTTCGCGGATTTTTCAATAGTGCTCCGCCTTTTTGTTCCTGGAGCTTGTTGTAGCGATGGAAGTCGGCGACGCTCATGTAGACCTCGCCGCGGACTTCGAGTACCAGGATGTCGGTTCGCGCCAATCGCTTTGGAATCAGCGCGATGGTTCGCACGTTGGCAGTAACGTCCTCACCAACTTCTCCATCACCACGCGCGGCCGCCAGCACAAGTAGACCCTTCTCATAGCGGAGACTGATCGCAAGGCCATCGAACTTGAGTTCAGCAGCGTACTCAATCTCGGCTGGTACCAGGATCTTCCTAGCCGCCAACCTGCTCTTAACGTCATCGTTGCCAGCTAGTCTGCGCCTCACCTCTTCATCCCACTTGATCGCTGCCTCTTCGTTGTAGGAAGTGTCCGATCGAATAGAGGCCATTCGCTTTTGGTGACGAACCTCCCTAAGTTCAGGCAGGCGTTCGCCGCCGACCCGCTGCGTCGGCGAATCCGCGGTCACCAACTCGGGGTGCTCAGCCTCCAGCGCCTGCAGCTCCTGGAACAGCCGGTCGTACTCGGCGTCCGGGATCTGCGGCGCATCGAGCGTGTAGTACTGGTACGCGTGGTGGTTCAACTGCGCGCGCAGCTCGGCGGCACGGGCAGCAGCAGCGGTCATGACCATGCACAGAGTTTTGGGGCGCTGTCTTGCCCTCAGTGCCGCGGCGTCAGCCGCCCATGCGGTAGCGCTCGAAGATCACACCCTGGTAGGGCTCGGCCACCACACGCAACAGCGACAGACCGACGCGCTCAAACAGCGGCCTCGACAACGGCGTCGCCCAGGCTTCGAAGCGGCGCGTGCCGCGCGTTCGCGCCTCGGCCATCGCATGGCGCAGCAAGGCACCGCCGATGCCCTGACGCGTGAGTCCCGTGCGCACATACAGCGAGTGCACTTCGGCCGTGGCGCCGTGCACGGCAATGCCGCAGAAGGCCCTCGGTCTTCCCTTGTCGGCGCCGTTGTCATCGATCCATGTTCGGGCGTCGAGGATGTAGCGCGAAAACGCCGCGGCATCGTCGGTCGATCGCGCCCAGGCGACGACCTGCTCGGGCGTGTAGACCGAGGGGCCGAGCGTCAGGGCAGCTTCGCGGTACAGGGCCGCCAGCGCCGGCACGTCGGCCGCAGCCGCGAGCCGGTA